>JAACUG010000052.1 GCA_009993045.1 Cyanobacteria bacterium CG_2015-22_32_23 | reverse complement strand
AATGCCTAAAACTACGCACTTTTTTATTAACTTAACGATGCCCCAAGCCTTGATTTTAATAGCTTTCTGATTTATTCAGCAAACCCTACCTAAATCGGATATTGAAAGCATCGAAGTGAGATAATTAAGAGATTCCATCCCCACGAGATTTAGCAATGCGGTAACTCAAGATAGTTACGGGTAAAATGCCCACTAAAATAATGGTTAAAGCTGGGGCAGATGCTTCCATTAATCTTTCATCGGAGGCATACTGATAAACTCTTACGGCAAGGGTATCAAAATTAAAAGGGCGCATAACTAAAGTAGCTGGTAATTCCTTCATTACGTCCACAAAAACAAGCATTATGGCGGTTAAAATCCCCCCCCACATTAAGGGTAAATGCACTTTAAATAATGTTGCAAATGCTCCGTATCCTAAACTACGAGAAGCATCATCTAAATTAGGTTTTATTTTGCTCAAGCTAGATTCAATGGTATTGAAAGAAACTGCTAAAAATCTCACTAAATAAGCGTAAATTAAGGCAATAATTGTGCCACTTAATAATAATCCTGTGGAAATATTAAAATGAGTTGTCATCCAACTATCAATAGTATTATCAATTTTTCCCAAGGGAATAAGGATTCCCACCGCAATCACTGAGCCGGGTATTGCATAACCCATGGAGGCGATTCTGATAGAGATATTAATGATAATTTTAGGAATTAATCTTTGTCCATAAGCCATAATTAAGCCTACAAAAATAGCAATTATAGAGCTAATTAGAGCTAATATTAAGCTATTTCTTGATAATTCCCAAAAATTTTCTGTCAGGGTTTCCTCTTGATTTCTAATAGTAAGATTAAGTAGATAAATTGTCGGAATTATAAATCCTAAAATTACAGGAACAGAACAAGTGCATAATGCAAGAATACTTCTAAACCAATTTAAACTGTAACGGGGTAAATTTTGGTTACTATTATTGGTTTGATAATAACGAGCGTGGGAACGTGATTTTCTTTCTACAAAAAGTAATATAACAATAAATATCATCAAAAAAGATGACAACCCTGCGGCGGCGACTCTTTCTCCCATACCTAACCATGTGCGATAAATTCCTGTGGTAAAAGTATTTACGCCGAAGTATTGTACTGTACCAAAATCATTGAGGGTTTCCATTAAAGCTAACGCTAAACCAGTTACGATGGAGGGCCGTGAACAGGGTAATGCTACTTTATAAAAACTTTGCCAAGGGTTATAACCTAATGAGCGACTAGCTTCTACGGTACACACTGATTGTTCTAAAAATGCTACTCTAGCAAGGAGATAAACGTAGGGATATAGTACCAAGATTAACATGGCGATCGCTCCCCATAAATTACGAATAGAGGGAAACCAATAATCATCGACACTTTCCCAACCAAAAATTCCTCTTAACCAAATTTGTACAGGACCAAAATACTCTAACATATTGGTATAGCTATAAGCCAAAATATAAGCAGGAGCGGCTAAAGGCATTAATAGTAACCATTCTAAAACACGAGAGCCAAAAAAGTCACACATAGTCACTAACCAAGCACAACTTACGCCAATGAGTAAAACACCTATGGCTACTCCTAACATTAAAAGCAAAGAATTAAAAATATAGTCTTTTAAAACAGTATCAGTAAGATGTTGCCAAACTTCTTTTTTATCGGCAAAAAGACTAGAAATAACGGTAAAAATAGGTACACAAATCAATAAAGCGACAATAGTTATAGATAAATACCATACATAAGTTGGTAGATTATTTAACCATCCTCTAAAGTTTATTCTGTTGCTAAAGGTATTTATTTTAAACATTTTTAGTTGAATGTCCTAAATATAGTTCACCTACTTGGGGATTATTAAGTAAATCTTCTCCTTTACCCTCAATGGCATCTCTACCACTTTCCAAAACATAGCCACGATGCGCCATCATCAAGGCTTTTTTCGCATTTTGTTCGACTAAAACGATAGCTTTACCTGTGGCATTAATGGCTTTTATTTGTTCAAAAATATTGTTAACTAAAATAGGCGAAAGTGCTGCTGATGGTTCATCTAATAGTAACAAATCAGGATCTAACATTAAAGCTCTACCCATAGCTAACATTTGTCTTTCACCCCCTGATAGTGTACCCGCATTTTGTTTCGCTCTTTCTTTTAATTTAGGGAACATAGTATATATTAGTTCTTTTTGCTTTTTATTTGAGCCTGAAATAGTATATGCACCCATTTCTAAGTTTTCTTCGATGGTAAGACTGGGAAAAACGTTGACAATTTGAGGTACATAACACATTCCGCGCTTAACAATCTCATTAGGTTTTAATCCTGCGATATTTTCCCCTTTAAAGATAATTTTGCCTTGATTTGGTGATAATAAGCCAAAAATGGTTTTTGCTAGAGTGGACTTTCCTGCACCATTAGGACCGATTACAGTGACTAACTCATGAGCTTCAATACAAAAATTTATACCCTGTAAAATGTTTAAATCCTTGATATAACCAGCATAAACATCTTTTACTTCTAGCAAATAACTCATGACTATTAACAATTAGGAATTAGAAAGGAAACGGGGAATTAGAAAGGAAACAGGAAATTAAGAATTAAAAGTTAAGAAAAGTAATTATTATTTATGACTTTATTTCTTAGTCTTAAGCGTCTTTTATTAAACTGGAGTTTTCTGTAATTCGGGACGTTCTTCTGCTAAGATTGCACCTTCTACAGGACAAACTTGAATACAAATACCACAGTCAATACAAGTATCAAAGTCTATCCAATACCAATCTGTACCTTTGATATTTTTACTTGGGCCTTCATGAATACAAGCTACAGGACAGGCTGAAACACAATCAGCAATTCCTTCGCAAACATTTGTTACAATTGTATGTGGCACGTTTCTTTACTCCTGATTTATAAATTGTACCGAAACTATTATACAGAAAAATGTAAGAAGGACAAAGGTTTTAGCAATTAAGAATGACATTATTTGCTTATCATCACAGAAAAAAATTATTATTCACAAAGAGAAATAAAATTGTAATAATTAATGCCGTCAAGTATTCCTGCGGCAAATTGTTTTTGAGAAAAATAAATAGGCTCGATGTCTGCTAAAGTTGATAATTCCTCCTGATGACGATTAGCGACAACTACCGACAATGTATTTCCCCTCATCATATCTTCATCACCTCCAGAACCCCCTGCGGTTAAAATACGGTTAAGAGGAATATCTCTCTGTTGGGCAAACCACCGTAAAGCGTAGCCTTTTGAGGCTCTAATGGGTACAATGTCTAAAAATTGTCCAAAGGAAAAAATCACATTAACGGTTTGTTCGTTTTGATGTAGAATGCGCTTAATTTCATCCACACTAGGAGCTATTGAATCATCGTAATAATAACTGATTTTATAAGTACTTTGTCTTTCTTTGGATTGTAATGTTAACCCTGATAATTCCGCTAATAAATTAACTACTTGTTGTCGATTCCAATGATAGTTAATATGATTTGTCCATGCTGTATCTTTAATTAAGTCTGAACCATAATAAATTTCAGTTCCCATACTTGTAATTAATCCATCAGGTTGAAGAATAGAATTTTGACGCAGAACTTTTAACGCAGAATCTAGTCTTCTTCCCGTGACAATACAGAAAGAAATATTATTACGATGAGCTTGAATTATATTCATTAACTCTTCCCTTGATTTTGGATCTCCTAGTAAATTTTGATCTAAACTAGATGCGATCGCCCCCTTATGATAAAGCATTGAGCGACGTTGTAAAGGAAGTCGTTGTAAAGGTTCAGTTTTATCAATTAATGACTGCACCATTTTGCAATAAAGATGAACATGAGATGTCCAAGTATAATGTTTTTTAACATTTTTCAAGCCATTTTCGGCAAAGATTGTCCATTGTTGTTTATCATTCAACAGTTGCAAAATTTTCTGGCTAATTTCTTCTGTATCTAAAGGATCAATTAAGTAGCCATTTTGACAGTTTTTGATAATATCCACAGGGCCACCATCTCTAGTGACAATAATCGGTAAACCACTAGCGGCTGCCTCAATCAAAGTTAAGCCAAAAGGCTCAGTCAAAGCTGGATTAACGAAAACACCACCAGATAAAGCGGCTAGGCGATATAAAAGCCCTATTTCTTCCCTCGCTACAAATTTAGGATAAGCAACTTTTCCGTATAAATTATATCGATCAATAGCTAACAATAAATCAGTAAAAATTTCTTGAGTAGAAGTATCTAAATCTTTAACATCATCCCTTGTACCTGCAAAAATAGCTAAATTTGCTTTTTCCTGTAATTCATCACACTGCCCAAAGGCTTCCACTAAAATCTGTATATTTTTTCGTTGATCTAATCGGGAAAGAGCTAGTATGATTGGTTTACGAGGTTCTCGAAGAAACGGTGTAAGAGTATTAAAAACCGTAGAATTCCATTCATTGCCGATGGGAGGAGAAAAAACACCAACATCCGTGCCGGGAGGAATTACCCTCATTTGTGCTGGTTGATAATAATCATATTGGGCGTATTGCTCATTAATTTCTTGATTTGTGCTAGTAATTACCCTTTCCGAAGTGCTGAGGGTATCTTCTTCTGCATTGATGCGACGAGTCATGTTATAACGATTTTCGATAACATCTCGTTTGACTCCACTAGCTAGAAGTCTTTTGCGTTTACTGCGCCCTAATGAATGTCCTGTATGGATTAAAGGAATACCCAACTGATGAGATAATCTTGTACCAACATAACCTGCATCAGCATAATGACTATGAATAACATCGGGTAATCGAGGTTGATTTTTGAGATATTCGATAGCATTATCTGCAAAATTATCTAACAAATCCCATAATTGTTCTTTCGGAATATATAAATTATTACCTGAAGAAATACGGACAATATTCGCCTTATTATTAATTAATTCAAGGGGTTGACTATAGTCTTCACTAACTTGTTTATCTATGAGTAAACGAGTCATTAAATCAACTCTGTCTATATCTTTGCATTGGGCAAGGGCTTTGGTTAATTCTAAAACATATGTAGTTTGCCCTCCAGTATCTGCATCTATTCCTAACTCTAAATTTTTTCCTCTAATTAAACCGTGTATGCTAATTAGCAGTATATATTTTTGAGTAGTATTCATTTTTTTTATAATTGGTATCTAATCTTTAAACTATAACATTTTTACCATTATTGAAAAGTTCAAACAACACTACAATAATAATAAAAGTAATTTTGTTCTCATGTTATAGTAAATTTAGCGAATAATATAAGGTTATAGATGACAAATATAATGAATTTATTGATTTGTACTGATTTAGATCGTACTCTAATACCTAATGGTAAATCTCCTGAATCACCTTGCGCTAGGGCTTTATTTCATCAATTAGTAGCCCATGAAAACATTTCTTTAGCTTATGTTACTGGTAGAGATCAAAATTTAGTTAAAAATGCTATGGAAAATTATAATTTACCTAGTCCAAATTTTGTTATTAGTGACGTAGGTTCAAGTATTTATAAAATTGTTAATAATCAATGGTTAAGAATTACTGATTGGGATCAAAAAATACAACAAGATTGGGGTAATTTCACTAGGGAAAAATTAAGTACTTTTTTAATTGATATTAAGGAATGTAAGCTACAAGAAAAAGAAAAACAAGGTTTATCTAAATTGAGCTATTATATTTCACTAAAATATGATCATAAAAAGCTGTTAAAAAAAATTAAGTTAAGATTAGAAGAAGTCAATATTAAAAGTAATTTAATTTGGAGTGTAGATGAAGAAAAAAATATAGGTTTACTAGATATTTTACCTAAATCAGCCAATAAATATCAAGCAATTAATTATTTAATGAATAAAGAAAACTTTACCCTAGAAAATACAGTATTTGCGGGAGATAGTGGCAATGATTTAGATGTTTTAGTTAGTCCCATTAAATCTATTTTAGTAGCGAATGCGCATGAAGAAATTAAAAATATTATTCAGAAAATGCAATTAGAAGAAGCAGTAAATTATATTTATATTGCTCAAGGAAAATACTTAAATTTGAATGGTAATTATAGTGCAGGAATTTTAGAAGGAATAGTCTATTATTTTCCTAATTTAATTCCTTTATTAACTGTTAAAATCTAAAATAATAAAGATCAGTTTTGTAAAATTATCTTCAATTATAAAATATTCTTAAAAATTAATAAAATTATGGAAAATAAACAAATAGTTATTTTTGGTGAAGTATTATTCGATCAATTTCCTGATGGTAAAATTGTTTTAGGTGGTGCACCATTTAATATAGCATGGCATTTACAAGGTTTTGGAATTTCTCCCTTATTTATTTCCCGTGTTGGTAATGATTTTGAAGGAGAAAAAATTAAACAAAGTATGGAAGATTGGGGTATGAATTTATCAGGGATACAAACCGATAATCAACACCCAACAGGAATAGTAAAAGTTGAATTTCATAATAATGAGCCTTATTATAATATCTTAGAAAATAGCGCTTATGATTTTATTGAATCATCTTATCTTCCTTATATTTCTCAAAAAAGTATTCTTTATCATGGCAGTTTAGCCTTAAGAAATAATGTTTCTCGAATAACTTTAAACAATATCAAAAAAAATAGTTATCCTCAGGTTTTTCTTGATGTTAATTTACGCTATCCTTATTGGAGTTTAAACTTAATTAAATCATTATTATCTGAAACACTATGGTTAAAATTGAATGAAGATGAATTGTCTTTAATTGTGCCTGAAGAAAATAATATTGAGAGTAAAATAAAATATTTATTTCAGCATTATTCTTTAAATCAAATTACTTTAACTCAAGGAGAAAAAGGGGCAATTACTTTCACATCGAATAATAAAAATTATCAAGTTTCACCATCTAAAAAAATCCCAATAATAGATACTGTGGGAGCTGGAGATGCTTTTTGTAGTGTTTTAATTCTTGGTATTCTTAAACAATGGGATGTGGAAACTACTATTAAAAAAGCTCAAAAATTTGCAAGTAAAATTATCAGTATTCAAGGAGCAACTAAATTTGATTTGTCTTTTTATAATGAACTTTAGATAATTTTTTCAAAATAACTAGATCTTAATTATCATTATCATAAAATAAAATTTATTAATTTATCACTATGTATGAACAATTATCTCATTCAATCTTAAACGAAATTTTAGCTCAATTAAAACCAGATATAAAAGAGCAAGAATTAAGTTATTTTTATACTCGATTAGGTGCTAATTTTTATAGTCTTTTTTCCCTTTTTCAAAAATTGTATGGGCAACGTTCAGATTTTAAATTACAATTATTAAAATTAGTGGAAGTTATGGCTCGTCAATATATTTGTCGCTCAAGTGATTTTAAAGAAAAAGACTTAGCTAGAGAAAAAGATTTTAATTGGTTTCTTCATCAAAAATGGGTAGGTATGACATTATATGCTGATGGATTTGCGGAAGATTTGCCCGATTTAAGCAAAAAAATTGACTATTTTAGCGAGTTGGGAGTTAATTTAGTGCATATTATGCCTATTTTGGAATGCCCAAAAAATGCCAGTGATGGAGGTTATGCCGTCAGTAATTATCGCAAAATTGATGAGAAAGTAGGGGATTTAAAAGATATTCAATACATTGTCGCCGAGATGCACAAAAGAGATATTCTTCTTGTCTTAGATATTGTAGTTAATCATACATCTAATGAGCATAAATGGGCTGAAAAAGCTAGAGATGGCGATGGCAATTATCAAAACTACTATTATATATTTGAGAATCGAGAAATTCCCGATATGTTTGAAAAAACTCTCCCTGAAGTCTTCCCCCAAACCGCCCCAGGTAACTTCACTTATGATGAAAAAATGGGAAAATGGGTGATGACAGTGTTTAATAACTATCAATGGGATTTAAACTACCAAAATCCGACAGTATTTATTGAAATGCTTGATATTTTGCTATTTTGGGCAAATCAAGGGGTGGATATTCTTCGTCTCGATGCAGTAGCTTTTCTGTGGAAAAAAATCGGTGGCAGTAGTCAAAATGAAACTGAAGCTCATATATTATTACAATTGTTTAAAGATTGTTGTCAAATCACCGCACCAAGTACATTATTTATTGCTGAAGCCATCGTTGCGCCTGTAGAAATAGTTAAATACTTCGGAGAAGATGCTATCAACGCTAAAGAGTGCGAAATCGCCTATAATGCAACCCTTATGGCGTTACTCTGGGATGCCGTCGCCACTAAAAATGCTAAATTAATTAATCAAGGAGTGAAAAATTTACCCGCAAAATTAGAAAGAGCAACATGGTTAAATTATATTAGATGTCATGATGATATAGGTTTAGGTTTTACCGATGATGACATTATACAAGCTGGTTATGAACCTAGATCACATCGTCAATTTTTACTTAATTATTTCTCTGGAAAATTTGAAAATAGCGAAGCTAGAGGGTTATTATTTGGACAAAATCCTAAAAATAATGATGCTAGAATTTCGGGCACTTTAACTTCTTTAATAGGCTTAGAATTTGCCTTAGAAGAGGGTAATTTAGACAAAATAAATCTGAATATTAAACATATTTTATTACTCCACAGTATTATTTTTTCTTTCGGAGGAATACCTCTTATTTATTATGGCGATGAAATTGGTACTCTTAATGATTATTCTTTCATGGGAAATTTAAGTAAAGCTAATGATAATCGTTGGGCACATCGCCCTAAAATTGACTGGCAAAAATCAAAATTAAGAGAAAAAAAAGGTACTATTGAGCATGATATTTTTACTGCTTTACAAAGAATGATTAGGGTTAGAAAAGAAATCTCTGCTTTTGGTGATTTTAATAATCGGGAATTAATTAATTTAAGTAACCCTCATTTTTTCTGTTTTATTAGAATAGCATCTTCTCCTGAAAATAATGTTTTAGTTATTGCTAATTTTGATGCTAATTATCAATATTTAAACTTAGAGGAAATTAATCATTATCTGTTTCAAATTAATAATTATAACGATATAATTGACTTATATTCACAAACAAAACCCGTTTTATTTCAAGATAAATTAGTATTATCTCCTTTTCGTTTTTATTGGTTAAAAATAATCTAAAAATAAAGTTTCAATAAATTAAAATGTGAGCTATACTTAAAAGGGTTTTAATTTTTTTAAATAGGACTTATTATTAATATAAATAAAGATGAAATATTCTTCTCAATCATTAGGAAAAACTAATAATAATCAACAATTAAGTTTATTTGAATCCCTAGCAACTTATGAAGTAAAAAAGCCAAACTTAAAATCCGATTTTATGATGAGTAAAGATTTTTTAGAAAATTGGAAAAATAATATTTCTTCCTATCAACAAAATCAGCGTAATAATTTATCTCAACAAACTCATTTTTTGACCGATAATGGTATTTTATATGATATAGATTTATTTGATCCTTTTACTCTTAAAACTCATCCTGATCAGTTTTATGATTTACCAAACTATAATCTTAGTGAAAGTTGTCTTTATTTTATTTTAGATACCCATGGCAATTTACTTTTATATGTCGGTGAAACTAAGTTATCTCCTTCTCAAAGATGGGTTAATCATGACTGTAAAAGTTATATTCAAAATTATATAGAATTGCACCGAAAATATAAACTAAATTTGATGATTAGAAGTGCTTTTTTATGGGGAATTCCTACGGATAGAAAATTACGTCAAACTATGGAAAAAAACTTGATTTTTAGATGGCGATCGCCTTTCAATAAAGAATCATGGCAATATTGGGGACAACCTTTTAAATCATTAATAAAATCATAGTATTACTAAATTATTTGTGAAAAATTTTATCTCTTTAAAACCTGTTAACTTATTATTTTTTATAAATTCTATAGAATTATTATAGATTAATTTATGGTTATTTTACGTTCTAAATTAACAATAATTTGATTATTTCTGATAAGTTTATAATTACCAATCCAGATACCTTTTTCTAAAGTGGACTTATTATTTTTTCCTGTGTAAGTCATCCATAAACGAGAAGATTTTTTTATGGGGTTTTCTTGATTAATAATTACTTGATTATTAGGGTTAACTAATTGGAAATATTCTATATCATTTTCTAAAACTCCAAACATATTAATCCAAAAAAGTAATTGAGGACTTTTACTATTAATTTGATGACGATAAAATTTTCCTTCCCATAATTTTTGTTGAGTAGGTATTTCATCAGCAAAACCAGCGTCAATTAATCCCGTGGGAATATAATTAATACTTCTATCCCATAGAGAATTTTTCTTTATTTCACAACCTGTTTTATCTGTTATTCCCACAAAAGGATCGACAATTTTACCATTATTTCTTATACTTAAATGAACATGGGGAAAAGACGATAATCCAGATGTTCCAACCATACCTAAGACTGTACCTTTTTTTACTTTCATACCATTTTTGACAATGATACTATTTTGCTTTAAATGACAATATTGACTCTCCCATCCATTTTCATGTTTAATTACAATTCCGTTACCACATTCTTTTCCTTCTATGGCTTTTTTTTCTTCTTGATTCGAGATTAAATCATCCTCTACTCCATCTCTTACCCTTAACACGACACCATCTGCGATAGCTGTAACCGATACTCCTTGTTTCATTACCTGTAAATTAGCAATACCAAAATCAGTACCGTTATGAGTATCATAGGTTTGTCTGCCGCAACCAAAATCAACTTCTTTAGGAGTAGGATCAAGATCTACATAGTGCATTATATAACAATTTTTTCCTAAATTACAGCTAATGGGTAAACCAAATTTAGGAGAAGAAGAAGCAAAAGTGATAACAGTAAATGAGACTATTATTAAAACACAAATAAAGCTCATTATTTTAATTCGTTTCAGCAATAATCTCGACATATTTATGAGATAAAAGATAGGTTAATTATAATATATTTTTTTGATTTCTTAAGTACTCAAATACAGATTTATCTCCAATATCAGGAGGAATTTCTTGAGTAGCTTTTCTCATAATAAATACTAAAAATAAAATACCCCAAATGGTTAATAATATTTGTTCTAATGGTAAAGGAAAAATACCGATAATATAACCTAGTAATAAACTGGGAATTATTACACTTAAAATCTTCGATTCTATAGAATTAAAACAAAAAGCCTCTTTAATAAAGATACCCGTTAAACTTGCAAAAATAAAACCAATACCGAATAAACTTAAGGGTTGATTTTTGATAAAATTTATTAAATTTCCTTGACTATTGATACTAAAAATTATGGTAGAAATTGTACCGATTAACCAAAAAACTTTTAAGGTGTTATGTAAAGGTTTTAAATAAATATGAATTTTCTGTAAACTTACTCCTAAACCAAGAATAAATAAAGCAAATAATCCTGTTAAAATTTGCTCAATAATAGTAGTTAAATCTAACCATAAAAATAATAAAATTCCCACAAAAAAACTGACTCCAGCTATGGCTAAACCAAGACGATATATCGTAACTTCTTGGCGATCGCTATCTGTAATAGTAAAGTTACCAAATTGACCTTGATAAATATTAGATTCTATAGTCATAAATTTAATTCAATATTACTTTAATTTGTTCACAATATTCTTTATTTAATTTTATTTTAGCACTACCACCATTAACGGCAATTTCTAACCATCCATGACTACCAATTAACGCTAATAAATCTCCATTATTGACACAACTATAAGTCAAATAATGATTAATAATATAATCTTTTTCTATGACATACCATGATTGATTATCAAGAATATTAGCAGGAATGTTAGTAACTAAATTACCATAAATATCAATATACTGAATTGAACCAATAATTTCATTATTTATAAGAATAAAAGGCGGAATATTTACCTTAATTAAACTTTCTAAATGAATCTCTTTTCCTAATTCATCTAAACTTACTCCTTTACTCACATAAGCTGCTATGGGAGCAAAAATATCTCTACCATGAAAAGTATTACTAGGATTTTTATTTAGCCAATATTTATTATTAGTTAATTCCATAATTTTTTGAGGTTTATATTTATCTAAAACACCGCTACAAATACCATTATCAGGACAAATTAAATAACCTTTTTCAAACATAATTATTATGGCTTTTCTACCATTTCCAACTTGAGGATCAACTACTGCTAAATAAATAGTATTATTAGGGAAAAAATCGACAGCATTCATTAAAGAAAATCTAGCAGCTAAAATATTTTGTCTAGGAATTTCATGGGTTAAATCAATTAAATCTACATCAGGATTAATGGTTTTAATAACTCCTTTCATCACTCCTACATAGATGTCTTGTAAGCCAAAATCTGTTAATAAAGTAATCATAATACTTATATATTTATCTACTTTTTAAATTATAAGAATCATTATTAAATATTTTAAATAATAAATAAAAGTTTTTAAAACATAACAGATAATAAGTTTTAGTTATTATAACCTTCGGAATTACTTTTTGAAAATCCTTATGAATCATTAAGTTTTTGTAACAAATGATACATAATTGCTAAAAATTGATATTATAGAAAGGTAGAAAAAATAAATTAATAATATTAAAGGAGAAAAAAAAATGATGAATATTACTCGTAAAAATCAAATGATGGCTAATGCAGGTCAAGCATATCAAGATAGTTTACGCAAAAATTTAGAACATCGTTTAGAAGTAGCTAGAAGTCAAGGAAATCAAAAATTAATTACACAATTAGAGCAAGAAGCCTCTTATTTACACTTGAAATAAAATGGTAATAATTAAGAATAATTGCATTAGTTAGAGAATAAATAATCTAATCAAAAAGAAAATCAAAATCGATAGTTTTTCCGAAATAGAGTTTAACTTTATCTTCGTATTTCTTCTCAATTTTTGATCTTAAATTGCCAATTATTTCTCTAATTTTTAAGTATTTACTGACTCATCAGAAATTAACTTTTGTAGTAAATCAATAATTTTTAGTTTGCTTATAGGGTCAACCCAATAAGGAGCAATTTCTGCTAAAGGCATTAAGACAAACATTCTTTCTCTCATTCGAGGGTGCGGAATTTGTAAGTTCTCACTATTTATAATTAAATTATCATATAAAATTAAATCTAAATCTAAAGTTCTAGCGCCCCATCTTTCCTTTCTTTCTCGTCCAAATTCTCCTTCAACATAGAATAAATATTCTAATAATTCATCAGGCGAAAAAAAAGTATTTATTATAATACATCCATTAAAATAATCTGGCTGGGGAGGGCCTATGGGTTTGGTTTTATGCCAAGTCGAACAGGATATAACCTCAATTTCGTCCTTTTGGGCGATTTTTTTTACGGCATTGACTAGAATTTCTAAACTATCCCCTAAATTGCTTCCTAAAGCTATGGCTGATTTAACTTTCTGTTTGTCCATCCTATTGACAAATCCTGTATTTTATGTTAATCAATAATTGTATTGAAACTCAGGCAACTTTTCCACAGATTTTAAAGAATATTAACAAAGGAAAAATTAAAAAGTCTCTCCTTGTCGATTTTAAACAAAAAAAATTGATAATAATTTACAGTTAATTATTGTTAATTGGTAATTGTCCATGTATCATTAGTTTATATGAAAGATCCAAGTTTAAGTCAAACCGCTATTGATTTTGATTCTTCCCTTGATCCTTTAGATTTGATTGAGGAAGAAACTATCACTCCTCCAGATCCTGAATTAATGTTACACTTGCTCCGTAGTAACAATAAACAGGATCAAATTCAAGCTGTCAGGGCTTTTTGTGAAATTTCCGACTTTCGGGCTATTCCTTTTTTAATTCAGCAATTAGAAAATAGTTGTCCTTTAATTCGGGTTAGTGCTGCCTATGCTTTAGGGCGAAATCCCAGTACATCAGCCGTTGAACCTCTAATTTATACTCTTAATCACGATTATAATGGCTATGTTCGTAAAGGGGTTGTTTGGGCTTTAGGAAATAGTGGTGATGCCCGAAGTTTTCAACCATTACTAAAATCTTTAAAAATAGATATTAGCGCTGTTAGATTGTGGGCTGTTAGTAGTCTAGCAAATATTGCCAAATTAAATTATGAAGACAATATCAGTGCCATTCCTACTATTATTATTGCTTTGAGACAAGATAAAATCGCCGCTGTGCGTAGTAACTCAGCTTGGACTATGGGAAAATTATGCCGAGAATTACCCTATAATGTTATTTATGCTACTGCTATCGATGCTCTAATTGAAGCCTTAGTAGAAGACGAGGATTTAGGTGTTAAAGAAGATGCTAAAACTGCTTTACTAAAATTAGGTGATCCCCGTGGACTACAAATGATTGAAGAATTAGAGTTAGAAGGAATTATCTAAATAATAAAAACAGGAGTTAATAAAAAATGAATTAATTAATGTATCACAAAATAATAAACTATTAAACTTAATAAAAAATAGTACATATTTAATTTGATTCATTATTCATTGTCAATTATTAACCCTTTATTATTAATTAATAACAAGACGTTTTTGTAAAGATTCTACCCTCTTATTGGCAATTACATTTTTTGGCTCACATTCTAAAGTCTGTTTATAACAATCTAATGCTTGAGAAATTAATTGTTTTTTCTCATAAACATTCCCTAAATTATTCAAAGCAATAGCATATTCAGGATAGAGTTTAATAGCTTCTTTATAATTGCGAATTGCAATGTCATATTGTTCTTGAGAAAAATGGGCAAACCCAAGAGCATTATACATTAAAGCCTTGTTTTCTGGTTCAATATTATCCCCAACTTTAAGCGCTCTTTGTAATAATTGTACTGCTTGGACAAAGAGTTTTTTATCTAAATAAATACTAGCTAATTCGTAATATTCTTGAGCAGTTCCCTTTTGATTTTTAAGTTTGTCTTGTAATTTTGAAAAACGAGATTCTATTTTCCTACTATTAATAATTTGCCTTAATAAAATCACCGCAACAATGGCTAATAAACCTAATAAAATAGAAATATAAAGTACTGGAAGATTCTCATTCATAAATTATTTTTTTGACTATATTCATTATTATTAACTTGATATATTAACATATTTGGACACCTTTTTTTATGAAAATGAAGTTTAATTTTAAGCAATTTTAAGTAACAATATTAATAAAAGTAACTAATTATTAAGAAAGATTTTTTATGACCAAAACCATTATTAAAATAGCTGTAATTGGAGATGTTCACGAACTTTGGAACGAATATGACTCGGTGGCATTAGATTTTTTAGCTGTAGATTTAGCCTTATTTGTCGGAGATTTTGGTAATGAATCTTTAAAAGTTGTTCAAGAAATAGCTGATATAAATATTCCCAAAGCGATAATTTTAGGAAATCATGACGGATGGTTTACCGCTACAAAATGGGGTAGAAAAAAAGCACCTTATGATCATAATATTGAAGATAGAGTTCAACAACAATTAGACATACTTGGTTCAAGTCATGTAGGCTATAGTAGTCTCGATTTTCCTAATTTAGGATTATCGGTAGTAGGAAGTCGCCCTTTTAGTTGGGGAGGCTCAAAATGGAAATATCCTGAATTTTATCAGCAACGCTACGGAATTAATAATTTTCAAGAATCCACAGAAAAAATTGTTTCCGCCGTTAAAAACACTTCTTTTCAAAATATCATTTTTATTGGTCATAATGGCCCTTTTGGTTTGGGTGCAAATCCTGAAGATACCTGTGGCAAAGACTGGAATCCTATCGGCGGTGATTTTGGTGATCCTGATTTTGAATCTGCCATTAATATTAGTCGTCAACAGGGAAAAAATATTCCTTTTGTTACTTTTGGACATATGCATCATACCCTTAGACACACAAAAGAAAGAGTAAGAACTATTCTTAATCAAGATATTTATAATACTTTTTATCTTAATGCGGCGGCAACTCCTCGTATTCAAGAAATAAACGGGGAAAAAATCCATAAGTTTTCTCTGGTTACCCTAGAAAATAATAACATCACAAATATTAAATTAATTTCCCTCAATGAAAAAATGAAAATAATTAATCAACAAATAATTTTCTGCAAAGAATCTAACTTTTTGTTATAATATTATTTGCTTGTTATCTGGAGAGGTGGCAGAGTGGTCGATCGCGCTCGACTTGAAATCGAGTGACTAGGAATAGTCCGTGGGTTCAAATCCCACCCTCTCCGTTCTTTCTGTCCCTTATATCACAACTGTTTCAATTCCTTTCATCTATATTAAAGACTTATACTTGCTCATAGAGGGAAAACATCAATTATCCCAGAATCTTTAGAGGCGAAAAAGATAGAAGCACCTCCTGCAAAGGGTTCACCGTATCGCTCGTGTTCAGGGATAGATGCTAAAATTAATTTCCGAGGGTAAAACTTTCCCCCTGGATAGCGAAAAGGAGAGTTAGTTAATTTTTTGCGTTTTTCTACCTTGACCATAAAAATAAATAGATTATTTGCTTTGAAGATACCCTAATTGTTACTATCAGTCAACAGATAAAAGTTTTTAACATGACATATAGTGGGTAATAATTTTAATACCCACCTTATTGTTATTTATAACCAACCTAATTTACTAAGTGCATGATTTACAGCATCTTTTACATGGGCTTGTCCTGTGTTAATTTTATCTTCTCTCACGACACTATTAGACCAAATTTCTGCTTTTCTTAACCAATCGAGGTTAATGGCAATATGGCTGACTTTTTCTAAGTCAAAAGAATCATTTTCTATGAGAGTTTTATTGAGTAATTTTCCTAAAATTTCTAAACCAACGCTAACTCCTAATAAATAACTATCTCTAAATTTAGACGCTTCTTGAGTATCTAATTCCTCTTTACTAGCAAATTTGGCAGTGTAATTATTAACAGTAAAAAAGTGATTTAAACAATTGGCTAAATTATCCGCCACATTATTAATTTTTTCTTCATCTGTATATTCTTGAAGTTGATCATTAGAATTGCCTTTAAAGGCACAACTGGTTAATTTGGCAATATAATTAGCGGCATAAACATATTTTGATTTTGAACCGGGAGTTTTTTGGACAAGATTTGTCTTATTACGAAACATATCCACTTTTTCGATCAATCTCTTGGCAATCAAATCACGTCCTTTACCAGAATAGGATACTAATAATGTTTGAGGTATGGCGAGGGTTTGTGCCATATCATGAAAGTCAATTTGGCATTGTTCAAAATCTCCCTCTAAAACTAAATTGATCGGAAAAGTCTGATCGGCTACTATATCTCGATCAGCATTATCTGCATCTATCATTTCTAAGATAGCTTTTCTTCGATGTTGACCATCGGTTATATCTAAAGAAATATCATTGGGTATTAAAAGTATATATAAATCTCGCCAGAGTTCTTGATATTTAATTTTATAGGGATCGATATTAGCTGTAATTGCACCTAAAATCCATTTACGGTTAGCTTTCGATCGAGTTCTAATATATTCCTTAATTTTATCAACGTGTTTTTGATCAATGGGTCGATTTTTATAGGCAATCGGGTTGTTACTATCACTAGGTGTGTTTCTTCCTCTTAATAATTGGGATAATTCACGACCAAAGGCATTAATGGTTAAAATTTGTCGTTGACCATGTTTAGATCCGATCGCCAAAAATACTTGTCCTGTTCTGTATTGTTCTACCATGATGGGTTGAATTGCCTCTTTGATCGATCGAATCAGGCTTTCTTGAACTAACATTGGTTGAGAACTATTACAATCAAGATTACTTTCCATTGATTGTGACTCTAGCATAGGAATTGTGGGTTGATGAGAGGTAGAAAAATTAAATTCTGACATTTTTCACTCAAAATAAATTAACAAATATATCTTATCACATCTTAAAAAAAGACTTGCACATCTAATTTTGTATGTGCTAACCTAATAAAAAGAAAAGTAGCCATACAAATAAAATAACTACTTGGAAAAACTATTAATTTATAAAAATGAAAAGTCAAAACTTTAAACCTGCCCAACAACTCTTCTGGGCTGAAAGATATTGGTTATTCTACACCAAAACTAACATTCCTGCAGGTTATTTTTCAATTTATGGGGAGCTACATGACTATATTCTCAGATTAGAAGCAAATGGCTATATTTTTTCCATACAAAAAGTTCCAGATATTTCTGTGGGTAAATGTTGGTGTTTTTATCTAAAAACAATACTAAAGGAAAATCATCAGAATTTCCCAGCTGATGAACATTATTATCCTGACAACAGGGGTATTCAACCTGCTAAGCTATATCCAAATAAATTACGAGGACATTTTCATGATTGGTTAATTCAAAGCTACTTCCCGAATAAGTTACCAGACTACATCAAAAAATTTTCTACTGAGTCGGAAATAAGTTTTGTTACTGATATAATTTCCAGACTATTTTACTACAATTAAGTTACATAATCGAAGTAGGGTGGGCAATGCCCACCATTTTGATAAATTAAGCATTAAAATACTTCGCCACAGGATGATAACAGACGCATTAATGATGTTTAATATATTCTCTTAATAAACGATTAATTTCCGTTTGATGATCGACCTCATTTTGTTTGTACCAATTCACAATTTCAGGATCAAGAAAAATAGTTAAAGATTGTTTTTTTGATCTTGTTTTTAATCGATCGAAGTAAGGATTTTTAACACCTTGAGAAAAATCATAATTATCTCTCATAATTAATAGCTCCTATATTGTTTCTCTTCTAATTTATTAGCTTTTCTAGCAGAAATAATACGAATAATTGTGTCATTTTCACGGTAACAGTGACAAACTATTAAAAGATGGGAATAATCACTCATTCCTAATAAAATAAACCTATCTTCTTGTTGTGAATGATCAGGATCATAAATAACAATCGCACTTTCATCATAAAAAGCAGATTTAGCTTCATGAAAAGAAACTTCGTGCTTTTTGATATTAGTTTGAGCTTTCACCTCATCCCAAGTAAATTCTAACTCATACATTTTTGTTTATGTATTTAAAAAGTGAATCTTGATAACATTACCTAATAATAATTTTTTATTGATTTTGTTAGATACATTTTCCGAACTTTGTAATAGAATATAAAAAAATACTTAAATTTTTACATTTAACTCTTTATGTTTTTAGAAGCAACCTCACTACTTTTAACAACTGCTTGTCAACAACCTACCCCTTGGCAATGGATGGCTATAGTCGCATTAATTGCTGGTTCTGGTGTTTTAGTTGTTGTCAGTAGTACATCTTTGATTGCTTTAGCAGGGACTTTTGCCACAGTTGCAGTACCTATGATTATCGCAGGTTCAACAGTATCAGAAGTTATTGCTGTAATTACCACAAGTGATTTGTTTGTCGTTGCTGGTGGTGTAGAGGCTTTGAGTGGAATAATAGTATCTATTATGGGAATATTGAATTGTCAATAAATTTCTGTGCTCAAAGTCTATTTATTTTTTTATTATGCTCTCTTGTAGGGTGGGCATTGCCCACCAAAATCTCATCTAAGCACTAAAATACTTCGCTACAGGATGATAACAGACGTACAGCTTCGCTGTGCCTTTGGCAACGCACTTGTGGACTGTTCAGGGTATATTTGTTCTGACTCATCCATATACATACCAATCCGTTTAGCGTCTAGTAAATC
>JAACUG010000051.1 GCA_009993045.1 Cyanobacteria bacterium CG_2015-22_32_23 | reverse complement strand
GAGAGTAATCTTGAAATCTAGTTAAGAGGATAAGAAACAAGAATCACCCATCATAATCTTTGATTTGATGGTGTGAGTGTCAATGTTCAATTTCAATATTTCTGTTATATATGTTAGTAGAAAACAAAATTGAGAGAATTTTTATGTTGTCTCTGGACTTACCCAGTACTGCTTTTAGTGAAAAAATACAGCTTACCAGTCGTATTTTGTTGATTGAAGATGAAGAATTGATTAGAAATATGATTGCTTTGAATCTCGAAGAAGAGGGATACGAAGTAATTAAGGCAAATAATGGTAGAGAAGCATTAAACATCCTTGAGCGTCAGCATTTGCAAGGCTTTGGGGATAATATTGACATGGTTATCTTAGATTTAATGTTACCTGAAGTTAACGGTTTAGATGTTTGTCGTTTACTGCGTTATCGTGGTAATATGATTCCTATTTTAATTTTAAGTGCTAAAGCCGCTGAAACTGATCGAGTTTTAGGTTTAGAGGTTGGCGCTGATGATTATTTAACTAAACCTTTTAGTATGCGGGAATTAGTTGCTCGTTGTCGTGCTTTAATAAGACGAAATTCTGTAAATAATAATATCTCTGAGTCTGTGCGTCAATTTAAAGATATTTCATTATTTCCTGATGAGTGTCGAGTTATGGTGAGAGGGCAAGAAGTTAATTTGTCACCGAAAGAGTTTCGTTTGTTAGAGTTGTTTATGACTTATCCTAAAAGGGTGTGGGATAGAGAGCAATTAATTGAAAACATTTGGGGTGCAGATTTTATGGGAGATACTAAAACCGTTGATGTGCATATTCGTTGGTTAAGAGAGAAATTAGAGAAAGATGCAAGTCATCCTGAATATTTAATCACCGTGCGTGGATTCGGTTACAGATTTGGTTAATAAATTTCAAAAAAATGAGTTACATTAATAATATCATGAGTAACTCGAATTAATTAAAAGTAATATGTAAGGTATGCGTATTTGCATTAAATATTTGCTACTCTTTGGTTTTATTTTTTCCCATCCAATAAAACCCCTACTGGCACAACCAATGGAAACACCCATTCAAGGCTGTACAATAAAATCGGATAATATCGAAAAAGGCTTCTCAATTATTAAAGAGTTTAGCAATCCAGAAGGTTGTACATTTGAACATACATTTAGCCATAATTCTGTTGATTATCTTTTAAATGTAGATTTATACGCCGACGAAAATCCTAACTCGAAAATTGAAGTAATAAATACTAACAATAACCAAAAATACACTTTTGAAATACCCGTGTTTGTATGGGTTACTGCTCTTGACATTCATTTTCTTAATCTTTATCACAAAAATAAGCCATCCCTTGTTATAGATTATAGTCATTCTAGTCAAGGAACTGGTGGTTGTTATACGGACATAACTTTTTATGACGCTAGTTTACCATCTGGTTATGATAAAGTTAGTGCCGAACAAGTTAATTTAGGTGATTCCGAAGGTGCAATACGCACTTGTTTTGAATATGAAGATATAGATGGTGATGGTATTGTGGAAGTTTTAGGTCATGATTTTAGATTTGGCTATAAGTTTAGTAGTGGAGCAGGTTCTGGACTGCCTAAAAAAGTGATGAAATTAAAATCTAATGGTTTAGTTGATGTTTCTAAAAATTATAAAGGTTTTCTGAGAAAACAAGCATCAGATTTTTGGAAAAATGTTTTGTATGAAAGTAGAGCTCAGAGTTATTACTACTATGGACAGATGGCAGGTTACATGGCGGTAAAAAGTTTATTAGGTGAATATAAAGAAGCAAAATCTTTAGTTAATAAAAGAATTCAAGCTGACGGTCAAAGAAATACTACGGAAGCTAAAGAGTTTTTGTCAGAAATTGATTCTTTCTTGCGTAAAACAAAATATTTGAAGTAATTATAACTATTGCTATGACTAAAAATATCTTTCTTTTTTTATTATCGTTTATCTTTTCTCCTTTTCTTTTCACACAAGAAATCAACGCACAAGTTTTTGAACGAAATTTATCTTTAGTATCTGATTGTAGAGAAGAAGTTATTAGAGTGGCAAAAAATATAAAAAGCTATGGTGTAAGAGAAGTTCGTATTGATGTATATAATCCAATTAGACATGGTGAGCCTATTAAAAATGAACTAAATAGTCGGCAAATATCACTTGCTTTGATTCCTTACAACAATGAAAAAAGTTACCAAGCAGTTAGTAATATAATGAACTCTACTATTCTAATTAGAAATTGGATGTTTAGAATACACAGATCGTGTAATTTTGGATACTATGATATAGGGGAAGATGCGACTGATTGGTATCGTGCATTTGCGATGGACGAAAATCGCAATTTTTTTGAAGAGGAATGTTTTGAAAATCCTAAGAAACTGAAAAATCCTGTATCCGAGATTAAACAAACCTATGATGGATATTACTGTGCTTATGTTCCTTTTAAACCTTAATACACTTACAAAAAAATAGGATAAATTCATAATCATGAATAATCAATCATTGTGGAATAATTTATATAAAAATGCTTGTGAAAGTCAAAAAAAAATCATTGATAAAATATTAACACCAGAAAGAAAACAACAAAAGGAGTTATTAGAAAAATTAGATTTTTCGGGTTATGAGGTTTCTTTTCGCCATAAAAAAAGACAAGGAATAGTTAACGGAGAAACTTTAAGAATTAGAAAAAGAATTAACGAAAAGGATAAGCACTATGGTTATATAAATGATTCTGTTTTAAAGCATAAAAATAGTCTTTTTGGTTATTGTTATAATTTTGATTCTGATCCTTGCCCTAGTGATTTTGATGGTAACATATTAGGATTTCCTCAAGATCAGGGGTGGTTTATTGATGATGGAAAAGGAAGTGATAAAGGTAAAAGATATGTTATTATTACTTCTCTTGAGTTAGCGAATAAAATATTTAATATATAAAAGTAGATGCGATCGTCTTTTTATGATAATTTTCAGGAAAATAGTAGTAAATACTTAAATAAATATTAACTACAAACTGCATAAATCCTCAACTTTCATGATAAGTATTATTGGATATGTTCTATTACCAAAAATACTTATCGTCATTCTATATTTTCTCACGGAATAATTTTTCCTCTTTCTTGATAGTTGATTCGGAGTTTGACAAAAAAGGGATAACTTATTTTCTATGGCAATATATTGTTAATTGTGAGAAATTGGTGTTGAATTAGTCATCAGCTATTAAAAGCATCTAAAATTCTCATAAATGATTTAAAATTATTATATTCATTCTTGATTGTTAATGGATGTTATATTTTTTATGTGGGTTGACTGTTGGCTTAATTCTTTATGTTTGGAAATCTTATCAAATTAATGTTCAATTAACGGAAATTTTACACTTATTATCACCATTTGAAGCGGTAGATTCTCTTTCAAAAATAGCCCAAGTTAGACGAAATGTTAATTTACTTAATAATCAGTTTTATTATACTCAATTAGAGTTGGATTTACATCATTATCTAATTAAAAAAATTCCCCTTGGTTATTTAAGAATAGACGAAGAAAATCGCTTAATTGAATGTAATGAAGAAGCAAAAATATTATTGCATATTCAACGTTGGAATCCTGAAGTATTAAGGTTATTTTTGGAATTAGTACGTTCTTATGAATTAGATCAATTAATCCAACAAACGAGAAAAACTCAACAAAATTTAGTAATAGAATGGCAATTTTTCCCGACAACTAATTATGTTTTAGAAGATGAAAATAGCCTAGAAATAGAAAATTATAAACCAATTTTTTTAAAAGCCTATAGTTATCCTTTACCTGCTGAACAAGTTAGTATTTTTATTGAAAATAAACAGCTAATTAAAGAGTTATCTAATCGCCGAGATGAGGCTTATTCTGATTTAAGTCATGAATTGAGAACACCTTTAACTTCTATGTCTTTATTGGCAGAAACCTTGCTTAAATATACTGATGATAAAGGTAAAATTTGGATGCAACAAATGTCTCAAGAAATTAATCGTTTAATCGATTTAGTACAAAATTGGTTAGAAATTTCTACCTTAGAAAAAAATCCTTATGAGACGCTAAAATTTCAAAATTTAGATTTAAAACAGTTAATTTTATCAGCATGGAAATCATTAAAAATATTAGCAGATCAACAACAAATATCTTTAGAATATCAAGGAGAAGAAAAAATTGTTATCTGTGCAGATCTTAACCGTTTAACTCAAGTATTTGTTAACTTATTTGATAACAGTATTAAACATAGTTA
The DNA here is from genome assembly GCA_009993045.1 of Cyanobacteria bacterium CG_2015-22_32_23. Classification (GTDB taxonomy): domain Bacteria; phylum Cyanobacteriota; class Cyanobacteriia; order Cyanobacteriales; family Cyanobacteriaceae; genus Geminocystis. The sequence continues at coordinate 15,484 of JAACUG010000051.1, read as the reverse complement.
TTCAGGGGATTTAATTACAGTTAAAGTGGAAATTAAAGAGAATAGTTATAATGATAAATTTTTAGTAATAAATGTCATTGATTCTGGTACAGGTTTTAATGATAATGATTTACCTTACATTTTTGAGCGACTATATCGAGGAGATAAATCGAGAGTAAGAAATGCAGGAGATGGTAGTGGTTTAGGGTTAAGTATTGTTAAACAAATTATTGAAGCTCATCAAGGTTCAATTACTGCAAATAATCATCCTAAAACTAAAGGTGCATGGTTTAAAATTGTCTTTGCTTTTAATAAATTAATTAGTAAAAATTGATGGGTTTTAAAAGTTACTAAGTAATGAGTAATGAATAATGAATAATTAATAATGAATAATGAATAATGAATAATGAATAATTAATAATGAATAATGAATAATTAATAATTAATAATTAATAATGAATAATAAATAATGAATAATTAATAATAAATAATGAATAATTAATAAAGAATAATAAATATTGGATCAATTAATCATAAATAATGAATAATGAGTAATGAATAATAAATAATAAATATTGGATCAATTAATCATAAGAGTTTTTTTTATTCACAAATGATTGATTTTGTTTTGTCAAAGGTGCATAATTCTATAAGTAAAATAAGCCCGTCTTCCCATGAATCAACCTTTGTTAGAAATTATTAATCTTCGAGTTGCCTATCCATCGACTAATAATAATCAGAATACTGTTAGTTGGGCAGTTAATGATGTCTCTTTTAATTTGAATTATGGTGAAATTTTAGCTCTAGTGGGGGAGTCTGGTTGTGGAAAATCAACTCTAGGCAAGGCTTTAATGGGTTTATTACCTGAAAATTCTTTGGTGGAGGGGAAAGCTAATTTTAAAGGGGAATCAATTTTTACCTACGATAAGGCAGCGTTGCGCAAATTCAGAGGGGAAGCTGTAGCTTTAGTATTTCAAGATCCCATGACAAGACTTGATCCTTTAATGACTATCGGGGATCATTGTTTAGAAACCTTAAAAGCGCATCAACCACAATTATCTTCATCATCGGCTAAGGAAAAAGTCTTATCTACCCTTGCCACTGTCAAAATTTCTCCTGAAAGATTTAATCAATATCCCCATGAATTTAGTGGCGGAATGCGTCAAAGAGTTGCTATTGCTTTAGCTTTATTATTAGATCCCAAGTTAATTATTGCCGATGAACCCACTACGAGCCTCGATGTTACCATTGCTTCTGAAATTTTGGAAGAATTAACGTCTTTGTGTCGTGATCGTGATATGGCTCTATTATTAATCTCTCATGACTTAGCTATGGTGGGTAAATATTGCGATGGCATAGGTGTAATGTATCAAGGGAAAATGGTAGAAATGGGTAAAGTAGAAGATGTAATCTATTCACCAAATCATGAATATACAAAATTATTATTAGCGGCTGCGTTTCATTTACATCAACCAACGGAATTAATTAATCAGGAAAATCAAGAAAACCAGACAAAAACAGCATTATTAGAACTAAAAAACCTTAAACAATACTATACTCTTGAAACTAACTTTACTCAGCAAATTTTAGGTAAAAAACCTGAAACTATTAAAGCTGTAGATGATCTTAACTTAAAAATATGGACAGGAGAAATTTTAGGTTTAGTGGGAGAATCTGGTTGCGGTAAAAGTACTCTTTCCCGAACTATTTTACAGCTAATTCGTGCTACTGCTGGTCAAGTTAATTTCGACAATTGTGATTTAACCACTTTATCAGAGAGAAAAATTCGAGACTTACGAAAAGAAATACAAATGATTTTTCAAGATCCTCATGCTTGTCTTAACCCCGTAATGACTATTGGGGAGTCTATAACCGAACCTTTATTGATTCATCGATTGGGAAATAATGAAGAAAATAGACAACGAGTTGAGAAGATGTTACATAGAGTAGGATTAAATCCTCAAGAATATTATAATCGTTATCCTAAAGAACTTTCAGGAGGGCAACAACAACGAGTAGCCATAGCACGCGCTTTGATTACTAATCCTAAATTAGTGATTTGTGATGAGCCTGTTAGTATGTTAGATGCTACGGTACAAGCACAAGTATTGGATCTCATTTTAGAATTAAAAGCGGAATTTAATCTTACTTACTTATTTATTACTCATGATCTTTCTGTGGCAAGGTTTCTGTGCGATCGCATTGCGGTAATGAATCAAGGGAAGATAGTAGAATTAGGGGAAACGGAGGAAATCTTTACCAATCCGCAAAATCCTTATACTAAAACACTTTTAGCGGCTGCACCCCAATTTTTAACGTCCATAAATCTTCATTAATTCTCGTCGTAAATCTAAAAAAATATCTCGACGAATGTAAGGATATTCCCCTAACCATAACTTATGAGCTGGAATATAAACATCAGTAATTTGAGCAATACCCATAAAATCAGGGTCATTTGATAATAACAACCCCTCCACACTTTGCCCACGATTAACAACTTTATGAATGCGCTTTATCGGAGTAGTAATAGTGGTACGAAAACCAGTTTTATCACCAATGTCAAGATTAAATAATTTACGGCGATTTTCCACAATAATTACCCTACCTAATTTATCGATAGCGGACTCTTCATTAATTAATTCTTCCGTCAAATAAACATCTAAAACCTTACCACGCCAAAAACTAATATAGCGATAACGGCGCAATTTTCTATTTCTAACACTAGCCCAATAGATGGGACTCCAAAGCCAGTATAAACCAAAAATAACTCGAAAAATTAGAGAAACATTATCTCCAGATCTACCAAAAAATGAACCTAATAACCAAAAAAATAAAATCCCCACAAGAGAGATAAATAAATTCTTTAAAAAAGTCGCAAAATTTGCCCAATAATGAGTGTATTGACTCCCCGTTGCCACCGCAGGAATTAAGTCGTTAATAGCTTCTTGTTTAAGTGGAATCAACATAATAATTAGTAATTAGGAATTAGTAACTAGGAATTATAAATTAATTTAGCGATGAAGTATTAAATACTAATGCACTCATGAAAAACTAAATAAAATTCCTGATTCCTGATTCCTGATTAAATTAATGAACTAAATCGAAATCTAAAGCTTCCATAATGGTTTTATTATAGATAATACGTCCGGGGGTTGTATGTACATATTGAGCGATTTGTTCACCCTCAGCAGTTTCCCGCACTTTACGCCCTTGATAATATTTCCACACACTACCATCAGAACAAGTTTCCTCTTTTTCTAGTACATTATCACCTTTACCAGTTTGTACTTGCCCTTCAAAACGAACCCAGACATAGGCGTGTAAATCCACTAACCCTTGTTCATAGGCGCATAAAGCATCATCAAGATTACTGAAATAACTACCTTCTCCTTTAGTAGCTGCAGGATTTTCTGTAGTGAGGTAATAACAACCTAAAACCATATCTTGAGATGGTGCAATAATCGGTTTACCAGTAGCAGGAGACAAAATGTTATGACAAGCCATCATTAACAAACGAGCTTCTGATTGTGCCTCAATGGAAAGAGGAACGTGTACAGCCATTTGATCTCCATCAAAGTCAGCGTTGAAAGGAGGACATACTAAAGGATGTAATTGAATAGCTCTTCCTTCTACTAACACAGGTTCAAAGGCTTGAATACCTAACCGATGGAGGGTGGGCGCACGGTTTAATAGTACAGGATGACCAGCGATTACTTCTTCTAAAACCTTCCAAATACTAGGATCTGTTTTTTGGATCATTTTTTTCGCTGCTTTGATGTTATTAACTACTCCTAAACGGATTAAACGATTAATCACAAAGGGTTGAAATAACTCGATAGCCATTTCTCTGGGTAAACCACATTGATAAATTTCGAGATTCGGACCTACTACAATAACCGAACGTCCAGAATAATCAACCCGTTTACCGAGTAAGTTTTGACGGAAACGCCCTTGTTTACCTTCAATAATATCAGATAAAGATTTCAGGGGACGACTATTACCACCAACAACAGTTCTTCCTCTTCTACCGTTATCAATTAAAGCGTCAACGGCTTCTTGTAACATCCGTTTTTCGTTACGGATAATAATTTCTGGTGCGAGAATTTCTTGTAAACGATTTAAGCGATTATTACGGTTAATAACACGGCGGTATAAATCATTTAAGTCAGAAGTAGCAAAACGTCCACCATCTAACTGAACCATGGGGCGTAAATCAGGAGGAATTACGGGAATAACACTTAAAACCATCCATTCAGGTTTAGAACCTGTAGCGATAAAATTATCAATTAACCGTAATCTTTTGATTAATTTTGCTCTTTTTTGCCCTTTACTACTAACTATTTCTTCTCTTAATCTTTCGGCTTCTTCTTCTAGTTGTATTTCCTGTAAAAGACGCTCTACGGCTTCCGCGCCAATACCCACTTCGATGCCTTCTAACTCAGAGTCTTCTGCATAGATTTGCTCTTCAATCTCCATCCATTGATCTTCAGATAGTAATTGACGATAACTCAAGTTAGTTGCATTACCCGGATCTAGTACAACGTGGGAATTAAAATAAACTACTTGCTCTACATCCCGCAAAGGCATATCTAATAAGATACTCAAATAGCTAGGAATACCCTTTAAGTACCAAACATGAGTAACAGGTGCGGCTAGTTTTATATAACCCATGCGATGACGGCGAACTCTTGATTCTGTTACTTCTACACCGCAACGTTCACAGACGATTCCTCTATGGCGTACTCTTTTATATTTCCCACACCAACATTCCCAATCTTTAGAAGGTCCAAAAATTTTCTCACAAAATAACCCGTCCATTTCTGGTTTTAGGGTACGATAGTTAATGGTTTCGGGAGTAGTGACCTCACCTACTACAATTCCATTAGGAAGTGTTCTTTCACCCCATTCTCTAATTCTTTCAGGAGATGCGATGCCAATTTTAACGTAGTCAAACTGTCTTTGTTGTTGATTTGTCATGCTATTTCCGCGCTTACTCAACCCTTTAGTTATATTCAGTTACCAATGATATGATGTGCAATGATTAGTCGCAGAGATCTATACTATCATTTTTCTTACAAAAAGCAAAAAGATCCTTTTATTAGTATTCTTAGGTTTGATGATGATATTTTCTTTAATACTTATCGCATCTAAATAAATTCTAATTCCCTAAAATTATATAATTCTTATTTAACATCAACTATTAACTATTAATTATGCACTTAACTATCGGTTGGCTTTATCCTAAACTAATGAGTACTTATGGCGATCGAGGAAATGTTATCTGTTTAGAGCGAAGATGTCAATGGCGTAACTTAGATGTATCTGTATTGCCGTTAGATCAAGATACAGACATAAAAACTTTTTCCGAATTTGATATTATTGTCGGCGGTGGTGCGCAGGATAGACAACAAGAAATTGTCATGCGTGATTTACAAGGAGAAAAAGCCGAAATTATGAAAGAAAAGATAAATAAAGGTATCCCAGGGGTTTTTACTTGTGGTTCTCCTCAACTACTAGGAAATTACTATGAACCTGCCATAGGGCAAAAAATCGACGGTTTAGGTATTTTAGATTTAGTGACGAAACATCCAGGGCAAAATGTACCTCGCTGTATTGGTAATGTAGCTTTTGATATTGTAGCTTCTCCTCTTCATGAAGATTTAAAAGAAATGTTAGGAGAATCCCCTACTGTAGTAGGTTTTGAGAATCATGGCGGCAGGACTTATTTAGGCGATGTGTCGCCTTTAGGGAAAGTGATTAGTGGTAATGGTAATAATGGAGAGGACGGTTTTGAAGGTGCTTTTTATCAAAATGCTATCGCAACTTATGCCCATGGCCCACTTTTACCAAAAAATCCTTTCTTGGCAGATTGGTTAATTATCAAAGCCATAGAACAAAAGTACGAAGAAAAAATTACTTTAACTCCTTTAGATGATACTTTAGCAAATCAAGGGCGAAAAGCAATGTTAAAACGAATTTTAAAAGGATGAAAAAAAGTTAATTTATATAGTAGTTATATCTTTAATAAATGTACTTGTTAATCTTTGAATTTTATCAGAAGTTGATACTAAAGTTTTAATTGCATCTTGAGTATTATCATCAATTAACATATAATAAGATATGCAAAAAAAAAGTCTTAAAAACTGCCAAAATGAAAAATAATATTCCTTTTCCTCCTCCTAATAATCCACAATTTACCTTTATTGATCTTTTTGCAGGGATAGGCGGATTTAGAATTGCAATGCAAAATTTAGGTGGAAAATGCCTATTTTCTAGTGAATGGGATGAGAAAACCCAATGGAATCACAAAAAAAATATTATAGTTGCAAAAAAAATTAAGAGATAAAAATTTTATTCTTATGATAATCTAAAAATTCTCTTGAAGGAAGAAATTTAGTCGGTAAAATAATATCCTTATCTTTGTATTTTAAAAATAAATTTATTACAGAATCATCTTCTTGAAAATCGTTAAAATATCGAGAAATTTGTACTTTATAATCTTGTGTTATCGTTATATAACCTTTATCAAATGCTTTATCATGTAAATAATTTAAGCATAAACCATTGCGAGGATTTAATCTATTTTTTTTATCCTTTGACCAAGGAATTATGTGACTAGCAACTAAGAAATTAGGAATACTTAAACAAGTTATACAGCATCGGGAATCATAACATGACAAGATCGTAGAACGGAAAAAATTTTGATTAACTCGTTGTTTAACTATTGATTCTCTTTCTTTTCCTTCGGGAATATCGAATATTTCAATACCAGTAATTTCTTCTAAAGACTTATTGCTTAATTTTGCGATTAAGACCTCACTTTCATAAGCTAAATCATCCCAGTTATTATTAAATTCATCCCAAATTATTTGATCTAATTTACTACCGTTTGATAAACCAACAATTCCTCTTTTTCTTAGTTCAGGATCAAAACGTCCAAAGTTACCTATTTTCATCTTAATAGCATTCGGACTTCTTTTTATGATTTGTGAGATACGGATTATCTCAGGATGATTAGAAGATACTCTATTAAAAGGTATTTTACAATATAAATTTAAAGTGATTATTGTTTCTTCTCTAGTCCAATTAACTCTTGGCATTGTTCTACTTTAATGATTTTAATTATCAAATTGTGTCATATTATTTATAATAGTAACAACATTAAAACAAATTTATTATGAAATAGGATCATTAATCAAGAAGGAATTTTAGAATTGGTTAAAACTGAAAATCTTATTTTTGATAATAATTTTGTTGTAAATGTTTAATCAAAGTTTCTTCCGTTAATGCCGTTTTTAGGTGTTGCCAAGGCAAAACTTCCCCTATTTGCCAATTATCATGGACATAATAATCTAAACTAGGTATTTCTCCTTTTAACTCCTTAAATGCCCGTTTATAACTGCCTAAAGTATCACCATAATTACGAGTCAATACTAATAATTTACTTAGTCGGCGATCGCCACGGGAGATAAGAGCTTGAATTACTGACCAACTATAGCTTTCAGGGCGAAAATCAACCCCAATTTTGCGTAAATTTTTTTCTAAATATTGCAATCTTTTTTTACTATTAGAATCAACACCAAACCATTGAAAAGGGGTATGAGATTTAGGAACAAAAGTACTGCATCCGAAAGTAACTTTCAATTTTGGTGCAACTTTTTTCACCTGCGCCATCATGTCAATAGTCGCATCAATATCTGATAAGTCTTCCTCTGGTAAGCCTACCATACCATAAAATTTGATGGCTTTTAATCCTCCAGCTTGGGCATTGATAGCCGCCTCGATTATTTCGTGATTTTCGAGCTTTTTATTGATTAATTGTCTAATTTTAGCAGATCCACTCTCAATAGCGATAGTTATTGACTTGGTATCTCGTTTTTTGAGAAAATTCGCTAATTTTTCCGTAATGGTATTTGTTCTTACAGAAGCGATACTTACTCGAATATCATCAAATTGTGATTGGGATAAATAGTCAATTAAAGTATCAAATTCAGGATGTTGAGTGACGGAGGCGCCAAGTAAGCCTAGACGATTGGTGACTTTTAAGCCTCTTTCGATAGCAGGAATTAAAGAAGCCTCTAAACTGGCGGTACGAAATGGTAAAGTAAGGTAACTAGCCAAGCAAAAACGACACATTTCAGGACAACTTCTCACGACTTCCACCATATAGATATTTTCCCATGCTGCTTTTTCCGTTACTACCGTTGAAGCTGATAAAACATTTCCCCGATAAGTTTGTTTTTCGACAGTATTAGGAGTATCTTTATTTATGGGTTTAATACTCTCAATTTTACCGTTTTTTTCTTGATAGTTAATTTCGTATAAACTAGGGATATAAATTCCTTCTGTTTTAGCTAAATATGTTAATTTATTTATTCTATTTTCTTGTCTAACTTGTTGATAACTATCGATAAAACTACCTAGTAAATTTTCACCATCACCTAATAAGATTATATCGAAAAAATCCGCAAAAGGTTCAGGATTAGCAGTAAAAACAGGGCCTCCGCCAAAAATTAAAGGATGATTTTCATTTCTATCTTTAGCATAAATAGGAATGTTTAAAAACTCTAATAAATTAAGGATATTAACATAGTCTAATTCCCAAGAAAAAGAAAAGCCAATTAATTCGGGATTGCGAGGTAAATTTTCATGAATGTCTGTAAATAAACGACTAACTTCTACATCATTTCTAGTAGAAAAATTTGCCCAAACTAATTGATAACCTAAGCTAGTAATTCCGACACTATATTCATTAGGAAAAGCAAAAATTAAAGGAATAGGATTGATATTTTTTTGTGAAGGAGAAAATAGTAACTTTTCTTGGGTAAAAACAGTCATATAAATTTGACGATATTGAATAATAAAAAACTAATTAATAGAACTAACATTATCAACTGATGAGGTAAAATTATTTTGATTAGTAGATAAAGAAGGACGAAAACAGAGATAGAATAAAGTACCGATTAAAGGTATAAAAGTTATTAACCAAAAGATATTTTTATTATTAATTTCTCTTCTGGTTAAATCATCCCCGACAATAGCAGGAAAAAGTAAGCATAAAACACAAAAATCTAAAGTCATAATGTGAATAAATTTGCTAGTTTTCCATTGTAAAATAAAATCTTGCCAATCTCCTTTAGTGATTGCAATAAATATTAAACTTAAACAACTTAAAGTAAGGATAATAGAGAAAAGACGAGAATCTAAAATTTTAATAAGAAGATTTTTTTCTCCTGAAAATGTGATATTAGATTGACGAAAAGCAAAATATGGTAATAAAGCAAATGCGCCTAAAAAGAAACTACCGATAACAAAAGGAAAGGCTTTAATTTTTTGGTTTCTACCATCAATAATTAATAAAGAAGCATAAATAAAGGGCAAAATTCCCATAATATTAAATAGACTAACAATCAGAGGATTTATACCTTCCCATTTACCGCTAGAAAGATTAATTATTAAGCCTAATGTTTCAGGGTTATCAGGAGGTGAAAAGAAAATTGCATATAAAATAAATCCTAACCAAAGACACAAAAAACTGATAGTTTTAATCATATTATTATCAAAATTAATTTATTTTTAATTCCCCCTTTCCTTTTCTTTTCTAATTCCTCATTTCTCATTATTAAAACCCAATACCTAAACGACTAGCTAAAGTGGGGGTAATAGGAATTAAAGTTGTTAATGATAAGAAAATTAATATTAATCCCCAAGCTGCTCGTGTATCATTAGGTTCAGTTAATTCGTTTAAACTAGGACGCTCTAAATCTCTTTGTAAAAATAAAATTACAATAGCCCAATAAAAAGGTAAAGAATTTATGGGATTAAGAATGCTAACAATACCAAGAAGAACTAAAGTACCAATAGTTGCTCGGCGACAGGTTTTTCTACCGTAGATTGCTTGAATGATTCTACCACCATCTAGTTGTCCAGCAGGTAAGAGATTCAAGGCGGTGATGACTAAGCCTAACCAACCTAAAATCGTTAAGGGGTTTACTCCAACGGTTTCTCCTTCTAAAGCAGAATTGAAAAATAATTTCGCTAAAATACCCACTAAAATTGAACCTTGAAAGAAGTTAGTAGGTATTTCAAAAGTACTGACATTATTCGATAAAGAAAAACCAAGTAAAAGGATAAATAAAGAGACTACAAAACTAGCGGCTGGTCCAGCGAATGAAATATCAAATAATACTGAACGATTAGGTATTAAAGATTCAAACCGAGTAATAGCGCCAAAACTGCCAATTTGAAGACTAGGCAAGAAAAAGGGTAAACTTATTTTAACGTTATTTTTACTACCGATGACTTGATGTGCGATTTCATGTGCTAATAAAATTATCCATAAACCGATACATAAAGGCAAAACTTCAGAATAGCGACTCCAATTATCTATCAAATCAAAGCCTAGAAGTAAAGAAGTAGCTTCCATACTGGTAAAAACTGTGGCTAAAAGTAACACTAAGGCAAGATTTTTTTGTGCCAAGGTTAAGGGTTTAGGATCGTTAGTACTAGGTAAAATGATAACCACAGGTTTTCCTTCGGGAGTTTCTACTAAAAATAAACGGTATTTATCTTCTAATTTTTTTGTTAATTTCTCTGTTAAATGTTGATGAGTTATGTCGGCTTCTCCTCGTAAATTACCTTTTAGGATAACGCCTTCTTGATAAGGGATTGTTTCAGTTATAAAAAAAGTGTCGATACCAAAAATACTTTTAATAACTTTTAAATCTTCATCATCAATAGGAGAAAAATCAGGCTTAATTTGTTCTATTTTAACTGGAAATTGATTTCCCTTCAAACTAGCGATATTATTATTTTGTGGTAAATTTTCTTTATTTTCAGCTATTTCTTGATTTTTATTAAAATTTTCTATTAACTCTTTCTTTATTTTGCTTAAATCATTATTGTTAATAGTATTTTCTGCTTTTTTTCTAATCAAGTTACCTAAATAGATATAAACCCCTGATGATAAAACTAAAAGTAAAATAACCGTGATAAAATTAATATATATACCAGTAGCTAATAATGAAAAAAAGACGATCCAAGGAGTCATTAAAGTTAAAGATTGTAACCAAGCTAATATTCCTATTTCCCCAAAAGGTTTAGCTCGATTATAGCCCCAAATTATGAGACTCAAAGCCAATAATATAATGGCAATTAATGTAAAATTATTTGATAAATTAACCATAAGTTATTAATTGATAATTGATAATTGATTATTTCTAGTTATTTAATGATTGACGCAAATTGCCTTCATTTTCTCTCAATAAAATTTCTGCTTCCGATGAGGTTTTATTCCTCCAGTGCATCAATAATGCTAATTTTACCTTATATCCACTAGCACTTAAAAGTTTCATAGCATTTTCTCTATCTAAATCTGTTAAATCACTAATAATACGCAATGCTCGATCTTCTAATTTACTATTAGTTACAGACACATCTATCATGCGGTTTCCGTAAACTTTCCCTAGTTTTACCATCACCCCAGTGGAAATGATATTAAGAGCCATTTTCGTTACTGTACCAGCTTTTAGTCTGGTTGAACCTGCCAAAATTTCCGCCCCCGTCAACAATCTAATGTCTATATCTGCTTCTATGGGTACTTGTTTTGAAGGTACACAACTCATGGCGATCGCCACTGCACCCCGTTTCTTTGCTTCTTGCAATGCACCATGAACATAAGGAGTAGTACCACCTGCGGTAATTCCGATAACCACATCCAAAGAATTGATATGATTATCTATCATAGCCTGAGCGCCATCTTCGGGACGATCTTCTAAGGCTTCAGAACTTTTCACCAAAGCCGACACACCTCCTGCTAAAATGCCCTGTACCATATCAGGAGGAGTGCAGAAGGTGGGAGGACATTCGGCGGCATCAAGGACCCCTAAACGTCCGCTAGTACCCGCTCCAAGGTAAAATAAACGTCCTCCCTTAGACAAAGATTTTGCGGTTATTTCGATAGTTTTTGCTAATTCTTCCCTAGCATTGGCGATGGCTTTAATGGTATTTTGATCTTCTTGATTGAATAAATCAACAATTTCTAAGGGCGAAAGTTGATCTAAATTAGCACTAGCTATGTTAATCTGTTCCGTTAATAAATGACCACGATTCATAAATTATAGAGAATTAATAGTAAATAATTGTTAATAGATAATTACAATAAACCTTCTAGTTGACGGCGGATGCGTTCTAATTCAAAAGCTGACATTTCCACTTCAGTTTTTTCAGGTAAAGGAGAATAAACACTATCCTCATTCCAGTCAGTTTGAGTAACATTATTTTCAGGAGGAATTTCTAACATCCCATCACTGATAAATTTCCATTGATAACCAGACGCAAGGCAAAAATCTTCTATCTCTTCCCTCTCAAGAGATTCCACCGAAGGAGTCAAAAAATCTTGGGCTTCTAGTAATATACCGTAACGAATTGCATCATCTTCTGATTCAAACATTAAGATAAAATCTTGATCTCCTATGTTAAGAGTATGAATTCCTTCATTAGCCGTACCAGAATTATATAAAAGAACGTATATTCGCATTTATCGTCATTATTAATAGTTATAGTTGATAGATAAGAAATAAAATAGTTGTATCACTTCATTAATTATTTATGGATGATTGACAACCGTAGGTATTATTAAGATTGATCACAATTTCATCAATACCTTTAACTAATGCCGCACCAGATTGATTAGGACTATTGGCCAAAATACTAAAGACTAAAGTACCATATTCCCGATGATCTAAGTAACCAGATAATGCCCTAACACCCGTTAAAGTGCCAGTTTTAGCGTGAACAATACCTTGTACTGGAGTCTGTTTCATCCGATTACGCAAAGTTCCACTCATTCCAGCAGTAGGTAAGGAAGTAAAAAATATATCTCTTTGAGGATTAGAAGACATAACCTTAAGAGTATCAACTAAAACCCTTGGAGTAGCTAGATTTCGGCGAGATAAACCCGAACCATCGGCGAAATGAAAACCTTGAGGATTAATACCTAAGTTTATTAAAGTTTGTTTTGCTACAACACCACCACCGATTTTTTTCAAAAGAGTATCAGCATAATAATTATTACTTCGTAAAAGTGTAACCCCAACCCATTCTTGTAGAGATTTATTAGCACTAATAGTTGTTTGGGGAGAAAGCCTTTGTAATGCGGCTGCTGTTGTCAAAATTTTCATATTAGAGGCTGGGATAAATCCTCGATCTGCATTATATTGATAAATAGTTTCCCCATCGGACAATCTTTCGACTAAAATTCCCCAACTGCCACCATAACGTTTCATAATTCCTTCGATATTGGGGGAAATAGAAGGATTACAAACCGATGGAGGAATATTATTATTCTCAGGAGGTAAAACTTCAATGGGAATAGAGAAAACCTCCGATGGATTATTGTAACTATTAACTTCTGGTAAAACAGTTTGTGCGCTAACCGTACCTCCATAGGTAAAAGCAAGAATCGATAAACAGTGAATAAATTGTTTCCTTTTAAGCATAAGATTAAATTTTGAATGAACTTTAAATAATTTTCAGTATTGTAACAATATATTTATTTTTATTAAAAACGGATGAATCAAAATCAACCATTACCGAAATTAGTAAAAACTAAGACAACAGTTTATCATCTCGTTAGATCTTTTATCGTTAACCCTGTTTTTCATCTTTATTTTAGAGGCACTGTTACAGGTAGAGAAAAAGTCCCCCTTAAAGATAAACTAATTATAGTCAGTAATCATGCTAGTGTTTTTGATCCTCCCCTCGTTTCTGCCGCCATTAATCGCCCTGTTTCTTATATGGCAAAAGAAGAATTATTTAATATTCAAGGTTTAAAACAATTAATTACCGCTTTAGGTGCTTATCCTGTAAATCGTCAAGGTATTGATCGTAATGCCATTCGTCAAGCAATGTCAAGAATTGAAGAAGGATGGGCTACGGGTATATTTATTGAAGGAACGCGCACTTCTGATGGTAGAATTTATGATCCAAAATTAGGTGCAGCTTTGATTGCCGCAAAAGCTCAAGCTCCATTACTTCCTGTGTGTCTTTGTGGTACAGAAAAAATCACTATTTCAGGGAAAAAAATTCCTCAGTTTGTGAAAATTCAGATCAAAATTGGAGATTTAATTTCTCCTCCTTCATCGGTAAAAAAAGAAGAATTGGAATTAGTCACTCGTCAATGCACTGAAAGTCTTAACTCTCTCCATGACGATAACTAGAATTATTACATATATTTAATGTAAAAACTGCATAAAAGTTCTCAACATCACTGATTTTTTTTCATAGACCAATTATTATGTAGCTATATATACAAAATAGAATGAAAGATAATCATGACTACTATTTACGAAAAATTAGGCGGAAAAGAAGCTGTTAATGTCGCTGTAGAAATATTCTATGACAAAGTTTTGAATGATGATCGAATTAAAGATTTTTTTATGAACACTGATATGGTAAAACAAAAAGCTCATCAAAAAGCCTTTATGACTTATGCTTTTGGTGGTAGTGATAGCTTTGACGGTAATGATATGAGAAAAGCACATCAAGAATTGGTTGCTAATCATGGTTTAACGGATCTTCATTTTGATGCGATCGCCGAAAACCTTGTCGTTACTTTACAAGAATTAAAAGTTGCACCAGAAATCATTGAAGAGGTAGTGGAAGTTGTGGGATCTATGCAACATCGCAATGATGTACTTAACCGTTAATTTGTTACGAAAAAACACGATGATTCAAGCTATAAATCCTAAGTTACAATGATTTTATAGACTTGAATTTTTGATCATCACTTTATGAAAACTAACTGTAATACTGATAAATATACTAATGAACAAATTTCGGCATGGTTAAGAGGTTTACTCACTGTAGCCTATGCTGATGGTAATTTTGACCCTGAAGAACAAGAATTAATTGCTAGTCTAACTCAAGATGAACTAATACCTTGTACAGATTTAGGTAATTTAGACATCATTTCTCCCCAAGAGTTAGCTATGGCTTTAGGGGATGATCTTCATATTAAAGAAAATTTCCTACGCACTGCGGTAATGATGGCCATTGCCAATGGCGTTTATAGTAAATCAGAATCAGATACAGTACAAGAATTTCAATCAGCGTTAGGATTAGATTTAGAAGCGTTAAAATCTTTAGAGTCAACTCTTTGGCATCCCGAAACCGAAAAAACAGGAGAAGCACATCATCCCGACTTATTACAACCAGTCAAAAAATGGTTAGATAAAATGGACATAAATGATCCTAGAGTTGCCCGTTTTTTATGTAAAATGATTCCTCCACAATGTCCTTTTGAACGGGATATTACATTATTTGGCAAAAAAATTGTTCATATTCCCCCCATGTGTAAACTAAACCCTTTATATGATCAAATGGTAGGTTTAAGATTTCGCTCTCTTTCTTATCTTGCCGATGACTGTAAAGAAGATATTACACCCTATATATAATTAGGGTCTGCTGAAAAAGTCTGAGGAAGGGGTAGGGCAAAGGGCAATGG
>JAACUG010000050.1 GCA_009993045.1 Cyanobacteria bacterium CG_2015-22_32_23 | reverse complement strand
TTAATAAATGAGCAAGTTTAAGAAGATTTAAGTAACTTTTTGTTAACTGTTAAAAGCCCCGTTTCCTTTTATCTCCCTATTCCACTAAAATTTTATGATTCACTCAGGTTAATTAATGTCTAAAAATTTTAAAAATTGTGACATAAATATTATTTTGTCATCCTTTGTCAGTAAACCTAAATTATTTCATTTATCACAGGCTACTCGAAAGCCAATTAATTTACCTTTAAATTGTGGCAAAGTCCAAAGTCTAACTCCTGCACGACAATAATAAGCCGTATCGTCCCACGATCCTCCTCGTATTACCCTAGGTAAATCTTTGTCTAAATTATCAGTAGTTTCTAACCATGCTTCACCATTGATGGGCGCTTCATGATAATTTTCATGCCAGTTATCTTCACACCATTCCCATACATTACCATGAAGATCATATAAACCAAAGTTATTTGCTCCATAAATACCTACATCAGTAGTTTCTTGTTTCCATTGTCCACTACTACCTTCTCCGTAGCCATAACTAGCTTTATAATTAGCTAATTCCGCAGTAATAGTTTTACCGAAACTAAAAGGAGTTGTGGTATTTGCTCGACAAACGTATTCCCATTCTGCTTCTGTTAATAAACGAAAATTTTTACCTGTTAATTGTGATAACTTAGCACAAAAATTTTGAGCACAAAACCAAGAAACATTTTCTACAGGTTTATTTTCTCCCGAAAAAAAAGAAGGATTATTATTCATTAAAGCTAAATATTGACTTTGAGTCACCAAATATTTACTCACAAAAAAATCAGGAATAGAAACTTGATGTTGAGGAGTTTCATCATTACTTCTTCCTTGCTCTGTATCAGGAGTACCCATGACAAAATCTCCTCCTAAAATATTCACCATGTCCAAGTTAAGATTATTTCCTATTTCTACTGAAAAATAATTTCCTTCTTTTTCGACTTTATTTAAAGTTAAAGTGGGGCTACTATAATTATTATGTGTGGATAAATTAATAGTAACAATCTCGAATTTATATTTTTGTAAATTATTGATAATATTCATAACTTTATAATAATTAGACATAATCAATTTTACCTTAAACTTAAACAAAACCAAAAATTAATAAAACAAACTTAAACTTTTAAAGTTTTTTATAGCAATATTCTAGGAGTGATGAGATTTGAGAAGTTTTAGATTAGCTTTGAGACATAGTAAAATTTACGAATTTATTTTTTAATTATCCACCAATGATTTAAAGATGACCCTATTAATAATATCTAAAATATTCACCATTAATTTTTAGCTTAATATTAGTTAATAAAAAAATATTTATCTTTAACTTTAGTTATTTCTGCTCAAGAGAGTTAATCCATTAGCTATTAAATAATATACTTAATAAACATTATTATAAATAATAACTAAATCTAGGAATATTTTTACTGTTTTTATAGGTAGAATAGCCTTAACAATTCTTTTTAAAGATTAGGAATACTGATTTCCGAACTAAATACTGTAAGAACTGGCACATACTAACCTTAATCCTGTGTTAAAATCAGCTATTAAACGTGGCATAGGGTGAGTAAAGAAAAATTATGTTTGAACGCTTCACAGAAAAGGCGATCAAGGTGATCATGTTAGCCCAAGAAGAGGCTCGTCGCTTGGGTCATAACTTCGTAGGTACTGAGCAAATACTGCTTGGGTTGATTGGAGAAGGGACAGGTGTCGCCGCCAAAGTCCTGAAATCTATGGGTGTGAATCTAAAAGATGCTCGGATCGAAGTTGAAAAAATTATCGGTCGAGGTTCTGGCTTTGTAGCGGTGGAAATTCCCTTTACTCCCAGAGCTAAACGAGTTTTAGAGTTATCTTTAGAGGAAGCTCGTCAATTAGGACACAATTATATTGGAACAGAACACCTACTTCTGGGGTTAATCCGTGAAGGAGAAGGAGTTGCGGCGAGAGTGTTAGAAAATCTAGGGGTTGATTTGGGTAAAGTTCGTACTCAAGTTATTCGGATGTTAGGAGAAACCGAAACTACTCCTGTAGGTGTGGGTGGTGGTAGTCGCTCAAATAAAACTCCAACTTTAGATGAATTTGGCTCAAACTTAACCATTTTAGCCACTGAAGGGAAATTAGATCCCGTGGTCGGTCGTCAAAAAGAAATTGAGCGTGTTATTCAAATTCTCGGTCGTCGTACCAAAAATAACCCTGTCTTAATCGGTGAACCCGGGGTAGGTAAAACTGCCCTAGCTGAAGGTTTAGCCCAACGTATCGCTAATAAAGATATACCTGATTTATTAGAAGATAAAAGAGTTGTTACCCTTGATGTAGGTTTATTAGTCGCTGGTACTAAATATCGTGGGGAATTTGAAGAACGACTCAAAAAAATTATGGATGAAATTCGTCAAGCAGGAAACGTTATTCTTGTTATTGATGAAGTTCATACCTTAATTGGTGCTGGTGCTGCCGAAGGTGCTATCGATGCGGCTAATATCCTTAAACCTGCTTTGGCTAGAGGAGAATTGCAATGTATTGGAGCAACTACCCTTGATGAGTACCGTAAACACATTGAGAGAGATGCGGCTTTAGCAAGACGTTTTCAGCCTGTGATGGTGGGTGAACCTAGTGTAGAAGAAACCGTTGAGATTTTATTCGGACTACGGGAACGTTACGAACAACATCACAAGCTCAAAATTTCTGATGAAGCATTATCGGCTGCGGCTACCCTCTCAGATCGTTACATTAGCGATCGCTATTTACCAGATAAAGCCATTGACTTAGTGGACGAAGCAGGTTCAAGAGTTCGTTTAATGAATTCTCAGTTACCCGCAGAAGCCAAAGAGTTAGATAAAGAATTGAGACAGGTTTTAAAAGAAAAAGATGAAGCCGTGAGATCTCAAGACTTTGATAAAGCTGGGGAATTGCGAGATCGGGAAATGGAAATAAAAGGGGAAATTCGGGGATTAGCGGATCTGAAGAAGAAAAATCCTCAAGTTACCGATACTCCTATTGTTACGGAAGAAGAAATCGCTCATATAGTTGCTTCTTGGACTGGTGTACCCGTTCAAAAATTAACAGAATCTGAAGTAGATAAACTCTTACACATGGAAGACACTCTTCATCAGAGAATTATCGGTCAAGAAGATGCTGTTAAAGCAATTTCACGCGCTATTAGACGGGCAAGAGTGGGCTTAAAAAATCCTAATCGCCCTATTGCATCCTTTATCTTCTCAGGGCCAACAGGGGTAGGGAAAACCGAACTTACTAAAGCCTTAGCAACTTATTTCTTTGGCTCAGAAGAAGCGATGATTCGTTTAGATATGTCAGAGTATATGGAACGTCACACGGTATCGAAATTAATCGGCTCACCTCCGGGTTATGTTGGTTATAACGAAGGTGGACAATTAACGGAAGCGGTTCGTCGTCGTCCTTATACTGTTGTACTTTTTGATGAAATTGAGAAAGCACACCCTGACGTATTTAATTTACTCTTGCAAATCTTGGAAGATGGACGTTTGACCGATTCTAAAGGGCGTACTGTTGACTTCAAGAATACTTTATTAATCATGACATCTAATATCGGTTCAAAAGTAATCGAAAAAGGTGGCGGTGGTTTAGGTTTTGAACTTGAAAATGATCAATCAGAATCTCAATATAATCGCATTAAATCTTTAGTTAATGAGGAATTGAAAAACTACTTCCGCCCTGAGTTTCTCAATCGTCTTGATGAAATTATCGTCTTCCGTCAACTTAATAAAGGGGAAGTTAAAGAAATTTCTGAAATCTTACTCAAAGAGGTATTTGCTCGTTTAACTGAGAAAGAAATTTACTTACAAGTAACAGACAAATTCAAAGACCGTTTAGTGGAGGAAGGTTTCAACCCTGCTTATGGTGCTCGTCCGTTACGTCGTGCTATTATGCGACTCTTAGAGGACGTATTAGCAGAAGAAATCTTATCAAAACGTCTTCAAGAAGGAGATACTGCCACGGTGGATATTGATGAAGAAGGAAAAGTTGCTATCAAGGCACAAAGAGAAAATCCTTTATTAGTTAAAGCCAGTGTGTAACTAAATTTTGATACATTAATTTGGGGGGAATTATCTCCCCTTTTTTTTGTTTTTTTAAGTTTTTGTAACAAAATCTATCAATTAATTAGAAATTTTCTATTATGAGTAAAAATAGATAATTTATAGTAAAAAAGATTATGTTAAAAATATGGCAAAAATTGTCTGTGATTTCTGTCTTCTGTTTAACACTGTACAGTTTTAAAACTCATACAGTATTAGCGAAAGAGAATTTTCGTCAAAATATTTCTCCTTCTATACAAGTCGCTCAAAACTCTTCAGTAGATTTAGTTTATAATCAGATGAATCAATCTATGAATAATGCGTTTCAAGAGATTCTTCCTTTTTTAAATGGCTTAAATCAATTGCAAAATATTTCCCGAGATGAAGAATTATTAGCTTTAACTCAACAATTAACTCCTATGGCTACAAGAATTACTACTAATTTTAATCAAGCCTATAATATGGGAGAGAAAATGATTCCTTTACTTCCACAAGGTACGATAGAAACTCAGTATCTTCAAAATATTGTCACTCTTAATGGCTTAGGATATTCCTCTTTTTTGCCTTGGCTAGAAATTTTTACTTCTATTAATCAATCATATCAAACACAAAATGTTAATCAATTAAAAGCAACTTTGCAAAAAATACCTGTTGCGATTAATAAAATAGTAGAATTTAGTAATCAATCACAGTTAGTAGCACAACAAGGACAACAAATACAGGCAACTTTTAACCCTCAAAATAATAGTAACAATACTATGAGTCCTGAAGAATATCAAATCAGATCAAATATGTCTCGTATGACTCATGAAACTAATATGAATATTCTACGAGGAATGGAATCTGATGGTGAATGGCGTTATAATCCTGCTACCGGGCAAGATGAATATAAATATTTTTAATGTCCTCAAAAAATCTCTTTTGTGTTAATAATCTTGAAAAGAAAAAAGTTAAAATTATGATCAATATTATTTATTAAGGGAGTAACAAGTATGTCAACTCAAGTAATTGATAAACCGACAGCTAAATCGGAGACTAAACGTAAACATGATTCTGGCTATCGTGTATTGTTACACAACGATCCTTTTAATACTATGGAATATGTTGTGTTGACATTAATGGAAACTGTGGGAATGAATGAACGTCAAGCGGTTAGTGTGATGATGGAAACTCATACTAATGGTGTTGGTTTAGTTACTACCTGTGCTTTAGAACACGCTGAGTTTTATTGTGAAAGTCTTAAAAGTAAGGGTTTAACTAGCACTATCGAACCAGCAGATTAATTAGAAATTAGAAAGGAATTAGGAATTAGAAATTAAATATTTACTATACAACAAACAATCTTTATTTTGTCTTTTGAACAGATTAAAAACTATCCTTTCTTAGGAAGATTAGCTTTATTTATTTTGACTTTAGGATTTTTTTGGCTTCCTTTTGCTATACCTATTTATTATTTTTTAGGTGTCAAAGATCCTAATTTAACTACTATTATAACTATGGCAATTTTATTTGTCATTTTTTTATTTTTGGTCAAGTTTTGGGGTAAATATATTTATGATAATAACCAGATTTTTAAATTCTATGGCATCGTAAATAGTCAAAAATTTTTTCTGCACTTATTAAAAGGTTTATTAATGGGTTTTGCCTCAACTTTATTATTATTTACCTTTGAATCTCTCTGGGGTTGGTTAGTTTTTCAGCCTCCTAGTATGGCTATTTTTCCTTTATTTTTTCAAGGTTTTATTAGTGCGATCGCCATTGGATTTGCAGAGGAATTATTTTTTAGAGGTTGGTTATTATCAGAATTAGAAAGAGACTTTTCTTTAGGTATTTCGGCAGTTTTAAATTCATTAATTTTTGCTATTTCTCACTTCATCAAACCACTATCAGAAGTTATTAGAACTATCGTCACTTTTCCTGCATTATTATTATTAGGATATACTTTAGTATCAGCCAAAAGATCTCATCAAAATTTGTTAGGTATAAATATCGGACTTCATAGTGGTTTAGTGTGGGGTTATTATGTGGTTAATGTGGGAGAAATGATAACTTATACCGAAAAAGTTCCTCAATGGATAACAGGAATAGATAAAAATCCTATCGCTGGAATTATCGGATTAATTTTCTTATCCATGTTGTTATATATCATAAAATTACCAAAAAAAGATTAATTTTACATCACTTAATTAGTTAAATAAAAATATCAAAAAAAGAGTTAAAAACGTGGTATATTACATAGTTAATATCCTCAGAATTTAAAGTTTTAGAAAAAAATATTAATGTTTTTTAACTTGTTTATCGCTGCTTTACTAGGTGCAATTTTAGGATTAGAAAGAGAATTAAGACACAAACCGGGGGGGATAAAAACTAATGCGTTAGTCTCCATGGCTTCTTGTGCCTTTGTTTTAATAGTTAAAAATGTTGATGTGACTGAAACGGCTAGAGTTATGACAGGAATCATACAAGGAGTCGGTTTTATTGGCGGTGGTTTAATTCTTAAAGCAGAAAAAAATGCCAAGAATATTACAGGAGCGACAGAAATATGGGTTTCTTCTGCTATGGGTTTATCCTGTAGTGTCGGTTTATGGGATTTAGCACTAAGTTTATTACTGTTATCCTTAATTATTTTAAAAACCATGAAAGTATGTTTTCCTAACAAAAATAATCATAATGATTCCAATCTTCCATGAATAAATTATGATATTTTAACAAAAACTTGACCTTTTAAAACCTCAGTGAAATAATGAAAAGTTTAATTAATAACAGAGGTGTTAACAAAAGAAAATAAGTCAGGATAATTGATAATAGACAATTTATATCTTCATTGATAATTTTATGTTAAATTTAGATTTTTCAAATATTAAAAATTAACCATAAAAAAGCGAAAATTGATAGTTATTTGATACATTATTACCCATTATTATTGATTATTTAATTATGTACGATTGGTTAGGATTGTTAATGTTTGTCGGGGCATTACTCTTTTTATCATTAGGTTATCCTGTGGCTTTTTCTTTGGGAGGAGTGGCACTAATTTTTGCTATAATTGGCTCAATTTTAGGAGTTTTTGATCCTATTTTTTTCAGTGCCATAGCTTCTCGAATTTTTGGCATTATGTCTAACTATACCCTCCTAGCAGTTCCTTATTTTATCTTTTTAGGCTCAATATTAGAAATTACAGGTATCGCCGAAAAATTACTGGAAACTATGGGTATTTTATTCGGAAGAATGAGAGGAGGATTAGCTTTAGCCGTTGTATTAGTGGGGGCATTATTAGCGGCGACAACAGGAGTTGTAGCGGCTACAGTTGTAGCAATGGGTTTAATTTCTTTACCTATTATGTTACGATATGGCTACAATAAAGAACTAGCTACAGGAGTAATCGCAGCTAGTGGCACTTTAGGGCAAATCATACCCCCTAGCGTGGTTTTAGTGGTGTTAGCAGATCAATTAGGTGCACCTGTAGGAGACTTGTTTATTGGTTCATTAATACCCGGAGTAATGATGGCTGGGGCGTTTGCCATTCATGTATTGATTGTAGCATGGATTCGCCCTGATACTGCTCCTGCTTTACCTTTAGAAGTTAGAAATATTGGCGGTAAGGCTTTATGGATAAAGGTTTATCAAGCTATGATTCCTCCTATCATATTAATTATGTTAGTTTTAGGCAGTATTTTTTTTGGAATAGCAACACCTACAGAAGCAGGGGCTATGGGCTCATTAGGAGCAATTATTTTAGCTTATTTTAATAAAAATTTAACCCTTAAGGCATTAAAAAAAGCCTGTGATTCTACTATGAGAATTACATCTATGGTGATGTTTATTTTATTAGGTTCAACTGCTTTTAGTTTAGTCTTTCGTGGGGTTGGTGGTGATCATTTTATGGAACAATTTTTAGTTAATTTACCCGGTGGAAAATGGGGATTTTTAGCTATTAATATGTTAGTAGTTTTTATCTTAGGATTTTTTATTGATTTCTTTGAAATTGCCTTTATTGTTATTCCCCTTTTTGCCCCTGCAGCTAAGGCTTTATCTATTGATTTACTTTGGTATGGAGTAATTTTAGGAGCTAATTTACAAACTTCATTTTTAACTCCACCTTTTGGTTTTGCTTTATTTTATTTACGAGGAGTTGCACCGCCAGAAATTAAAACAACAGATATTTATAAAGGGGTAATTCCTTTTATTTTATTACAATTATTAGTCTTAATATTAATTATAATTTTTCCATCTTTAGTTACTTTTTTACCTTCTTTATCTAATCCTATTCAATAAGTTTATATAGTATTTTAATTACCTAATCATAAATTAAATTTTTCTAAGAATGTTAATCTGAATTATATAGGGAATATAATCAACTAATACCCTTAACGATATTTATCATAACTGAGGTTACGCACTCATTTAGATGTTAAGTTTTAATAGGTGTCAGGTATCAGGTATCAGGTATTAGGTATTAGGTATTAGGTATTAGGTATTAGGTATTAGGTATTAGGTATTAGGTATCAGGCATTAGGTTTTAGGTTTAATGAAAATGATTGAAGTAAAAAGTTATCGAGATTTAACGGTTTGGCAAAAATCAATGGATTTAGTAGTGAGATGTTATCAATTAACTTCTCAATTTCCCAAAACTGATCAACAATTAATTCTATTTTTGCGTAACATTAGATAATAAAATATATTTAAGTTACTATATAATTCTGGGAATTTTATCCTAGAATTAACATGGTTTATGGTAGGATCATTTTTGACTTGTCACGGAATAACTAATCACCATCAGAGTATGATTCACCAAGCACCTGCAGGCGCAAGAGATTTATTACCCCTAGAAGTAGTACAAAAAAGTTGGATAAATGATCGTCTGCAAGAAGTATTCCAACGTTGGGGATATAAAAGAATTGTTACATCTACCATTGAATGGGTTAATACTCTTATGGCTGGGGGGGCGATTCAACCATCAACAGTAATACAACTACAAGATATTGGGGAAGGCACACTAGGATTACGCCCAGAATTAACAGCTTCCATTGCTAGGGCTGCGGTTAATAGACTTACTACGAACACAGTACAAAGGCTTTGCTATCGTGCCAATGTGTTTCGTAATCCACCTCAAGGACATCATGGAAGACAATTAGAATTTTATCAAGCGGGGGTTGAGTTATTATTCACCGATGGTGTTTTAGCTGATGCCGAAACTCTTTTATTATTAGTAGATAGTTTAGAATATTTAGGCTTAGAGTCTTGGCAATTACTTTTAGGTGATGCTGGATTGACTCGCTCTTTATTACAAGTTTTTCCTGATAATTTACGTCCAACAATTCTTAATTGTATTGCTAATTTAGATAGAGTTACTTTAGAAAATCTACCTTTAGAATTAGAGTTAAAAAATAGAGCTTTATTAGTCTTTGATTTAAGAGGAAATCCCTTAGAAGTTTTAGAAAAAGTAAACCAATTAGACTTAGATGAAAATGGGAAAAAAGCTGTTAATCATCTTCAAGCATTAATTGAATTAGTTAATTATAATAGTGCGAAAACTTTACCGATAACTTTAGATTTAAGTTTAATTCAAACCTTTGATTATTATACAGGAATTGTGTTTGAAGCGGTGAGTTTTACTGAAAATAAAGCCTCTGTTTTAGCACAAGGAGGACGTTATAATCAACTTTTAGGTATCTATCACCCTCAAAAACAAACTTATCCGGGTATCGGTTTTTCTTTTAATATCGAAGATTTACACAGTTGCTTATTAAATTCTCCTAATTTACCGAAAATAACTCCTCCTAGCGATTGGCTGGTTATTCCTGAAACAATTTCTGCTGTTAAACAGGCTTTTAGTTATGCACAAAAACTGAGAAATGATAGCGAAAAAATTGTAAAAGTTGAAATAAATTTAGAATTTCGCTCCCCTGAAGAAATCAAAAATTATGCTAAAAATGAAGGTATTTTATCCCTAGCATGGATTACTGAAGATGGCACTGTAAAAATTAGTAATTAAAAAATTTACTTCTTTATTAATAAATATATGGCTACATTATCTGTAGAATTAAATCGTTATTTTTTTGAAGATGAAAGAGCAGAAACCGTAACTTTAGCCGATATTCTAACTTTAGCAGAAGAACGAATTTTTGGTTTTTTATTACTTATCTTATCTTTACCTTCCGCTTTACCGATACCAGCCCCTGGTTACTCTATTCCTTTTGGAATATTAATTTTTCTCTTAGCAGTACAATTAATTGCGGGGGCGAAAATTCCTTGGCTACCATCAAAAATGATGAATGGCTCAATGAAGACAGAAACTGCTCGTAAATTCGTTAAAATGGGTTTGCCTTGGTTAATCAAAATTGAAGCCATTACAAAACCTCGTTTAAGCTATGTTTGTACCAGTGTTGCGGGTAGATTAATTATTGGTATTGCCATCGCCTTAATGGCTATTTCGATGATGATACCAATTCCGGGGACAAATACCGCCCCAGCTATGGGAATTTTTGTGACATCTTTTGGCTTACAAGAAGACGATGGTTTTATTACTTTAGCAGGTTTAACTATTTGTTTATTAGCAGGTGTTGTTTCTACTTCGATTATTATCGCTTTTATTTGGGGTGGTTCTAGTATCATTGATGTTATCAAACAATTGCTCAGTGGTAATTAAGGGCAAAGGGCAAAGAAAGGGGCAAAGGTAAATTTCTAACTCCTAACTTCTAATATTTAATTCTAGGATCAATTAAAGCATTGATAATATCGATGATGATACTAGCAAATACAACGATTACCCCGAAAAATACCATAATTCCTTGTACTGTGGGATAATCTCTTAAGGAAATTGCTTCATATAATCGATTACCTAAACCAGGCCATGAAAAAGTAACCTCTGTTAAAACTGCACCCCCCAATAAGGCAGCAAAAGTTAAACCCATGACGGTTATAACGGGTATTAGGGCATTCTTTAGGGCGTGGGAGACTAAAATTTTTCTTTCTTGAATACCTCTAGCCCTAGCCGCTTCTACATAGTCTGATTTTAATGTTTGTTTTAAATTTACTCTCACAATGCGCTCAAAAATACCACTTAATAAAAGTCCTAGGGTAACACAAGGTAAAATGAGATAATAAATAGAGGTGAAAAATTGACCTAAATTGAAACTAAATAGGCTATCTAAGGTATATAATCCCGTTATTCCTTTTGGTGTCGCTATTCCCACAGGAAACCTTGTGCCTAAAGGAAACCATCTTAATTGTACGGCAAAAATTAACTGCATAATCATTCCTACCCAAAACAAAGGTAAAGAATAAGTGATAATGCCAAATAATCTACCCCCAATGTCAAAAACCGTATTTGGACGAGATGCGGATATAATACCAATACTAACTCCTACTATAATCGCCACTAAAATGGCAAAAAAACTCAATTCTACGGTGGCAGGAAAATGCTCTTGTATTACTTCCCAAACATTGAGTCCACGACTGGTTAAAGAAGATCCTAAATCAAAATGGAGAACTTGACCTAAATAACGGGTGTATTGTAACCACAAAGGGGCATTTAAACCTAATTCTTCTCTAAGACTCTCTTTAGCGGATTCGGGGGCTCTTGTACCTAAAATAGCATCAGCAGGATCTCCAGGGGTTGCTCTTAATAATAAAAAAACAATGGTGATAATTGTCCAAATCATTAAAGGAGCTAATAAAAGACGAGCTAATATATAATATTGTAAAGATTTAGAGCGAGACATAATTGATTAAGGAGTAATAAGTAATTAGTAATTTAGTGTAAAGGTGAATACTTAAATCTGTCTAGTTAATCCTTAAATCCTGAAGGAAGTTATTATTTGTCATTTAAGCCTAAATTTTTGATACTTGTTTTTAATTCTGCCCAAAGGTTTTTAATTTGTTTATAAGCATCTTGAGGTGTAATTTTACCATTGGTTTCTAAATTACAAATATAGCTAACTTTTTGAGCAAATTCTTGTAAATTAGCATTAAAAACTAAATTTTCTGGCGTAAATTCTCCTCGATAAGAACTTTGAGGAAAAATAAAGTTTTCTTTATCCCTTTTGTTTTCGTCTATCACAATAAGTATCCTTAAATTGTTGACCGAATTCTCAAAAGTCTAGCATAACAAATGGATATATTAATAATCAATTTTTCTTGGGGAAAATGTCCGTTACAATAAGAAATTATATTTTAATCTAACTAAATTTGCGTAATGTTATTAACGGAAAAATCTACCTCTGAAAAATTTATAGTAACTTCTGACTCTCATACTTCTCCTAATCAACAGTTATTGCCTTTAACCGCAACCATCAACGAAAAAAATCATCTTGTTATCGGTGGTTGTGATGTCACTGAGTTAGTCACCCAATTTGGTTCGCCTTTATATATTCTCGATGAAAAAACCCTTCGCACTTGCGCCGCTCAATATCGTGATGGTTTTAAAGAGTTTTATACAGGTGAATCTCAAGTTATTTACGCTTCTAAAGCATGGAGTTCCATGGCGATCGCCAGTATATTAGCGAGTGAAGGTATTGGCTTTGATGTAGTTTCAGGAGGAGAGCTTTATACCACTAGAAAAGCCTTAGAAATAAGTGGGTTTACCACCGAAGAAATTAACCAAAAAATCTATCTTCACGGTAATAATAAATCGGTGTCGGAGTTAGAATTAGCCATTGATTGTGAGTGTAAAATAATCGTAGATAATTGGTTGGAGTTGGAAACTTTAGCCAAATTAACAGCAGAAAAACAAAAATCTGTCGATATTTTAATTCGTTTAACACCCGGTATAGAATGTCACACCCATGACTATATTCGCACAGGAAGTATTGATAGTAAATTTGGCTTTGACGCTAATCAATTAGAAGCAGTATTTACTTTTGTAAAAGAGCAACAATTTATGAATTGCATCGGCTTACACGCTCATATTGGGTCACAAATTTTTGAATTACAACCTCATCATGACTTAGGGGAAGTGTTAACTGGTTGGTTTAAAACCGCGCTCGATTATGGTTTACCAGTCAAAGAATTAAATATTGGCGGTGGTTTAGGTATTCGTTACACGGAATCTGATGATCCTCCAAGTATTACAGATTGGGTTAAGACTGTAGCTCAGTCAGTTACGGAAGCCTTTACAAAACGTAACTTGGCTTTACCAAAATTAATTGCCGAACCGGGTAGATCCATGATTGCAAGTGCTTGTGTTACTGCCTATACCGTGGGAAGTAGAAAAGTTATTCCAAATATTAGAACTTATGTATCAGTAGATGGAGGTATGTCCGATAATCCTCGTCCGATTACTTATCAATCTCTCTATCAAGTTGTAATTGCCAATAAAATGCGTAGTGAAAATGCAGAAACCGTCACCATCGCTGGTAAACATTGCGAATCTGGGGATATTCTGATCAAAAATATTGATCTTCCCGACACTCAACCAGGTGATATTTTGGTGGTTTCAGCCACTGGCGCTTATAACTATAGTATGGCATCTAACTATAATCGTATCGGCAAACCTGCCGCCGTGTTAGTTAATGAGGGAGAAGCTAATTTAATTCTTCGTCGTGAAACTTATGAGGATTTAGTCAAACAAGATTTATTACCCCATCGATTAACTAAGTAGTTAGGAATTAGGAATTAGTAGTTAGGAATTATTCATTATTCATTATTAATTATTAATTATTCATTACTGATAAGGTAAATCAAGAGTGACAAATTATTTGTTGATTCTTCACGCTCTTGTGATATTCTTGATTAAAAGCATTACTAGAAGTGGGTTAAAAATTGATGTTTTCGTCGGGTTTTCCTGACAATTTATATATTCTTTTACGACAACTTATCGATATTGGGTTAGTTTTTTCGACTTTTTATTTTCTTTCCCTTTTAATTAAAGAACGGCGTGCACAATGGATGATTCGAGGATTACTTATTCTCGTTATTGTCTTATTTATTAGCGATCGCCTTTTGAAACTAACATTATTTAGCTTTTTTTTAGAAAGACTTGTCGTAATTTGTTCGTTATCAATGGCTGTGGTATTTCAGTCAGATTTTCGCCGTTTTTTAGAACAACTAGGGAAATTTCAATTTGACCAATTTTTTGAAACTAATCCACATTTACCGAAAGGAGATAGCGTTATTGATGAAATAGTTGAGGCAGTTAAAGAACTTTCTCAAAATCGTACGGGAGCATTAATTATAATAGAAACATTTAATACTATAGAAGAAAGAATTTTTCTCAATGCTGGAGTAACCTTAAACGCCGAAATAACGAAAGAATTGTTACAAACTATTTTTCAAACTAAAACATTGCTTCATGATGGTGCGGTGTTTATTAGAGGTTCTGAAATTGTTTCTGCTGGAGTTATACTACCTCTTTCTGATCGTGAAGCCTCTAGGAGATTAGGCACTCGTCATCGTGCGGCTATGGGTATTACTGAAATTGTCGAAAATTGTGTTTGTGTAGTAGTTTCTGAGGAGACAGGATCAATTTCTCTAGGAGAAAAAGGCACGTTAAATCGTCCATTAACTAGCACGAAACTAAAAGAATTATTAGAAGAAAAACTATCAACTCCCAAAGAAGGAGAAGTTGTAACTGGTGTAACTCGATTAAGTCGTAAAATAGGTTTTCAAGGTTTAAATATGTTAAAAAGTTTCCTAAAGTTAGATAAGGATAAATCTCCCCGTAAATCTGATAATCAATTACCTCCTGCTAAAAATAAACGAAAGTGAACAAAAAGCCTTGAAAGATTAACAATTAAATTCTGGCATGACGTAAGTTATTAATAGCTTTAATAGTAAATTGAGCAACGGTTTCAATTTCTTCTTTGGTGTTAAATCTACCGATACCAAAACGTAAGGAAGCCTTAGCTAAACTGTCAGGATGTCCTAATGCTTTTAATACATGAGATGGTTTTGTGGAAGTAGAAGAACAAGCCGAACCTGATGACACCGCTACAACGGATTGTAATGCTAATAATAAAGCCGAACCGTCCACACCGTCAACACTAATATTCAAATTCCCTGATAATCGTTGAAATAAGTCACCATTAAGATAAATTCCCTCTAATGTACTCAATTGTTGCCATAAATAATCTCTTAACTCTTGTTGTCGTTTATTTTCTGAATCTAACTCTAGTAAAGCAATTTTTACTGCCTCAGCAAAACCCACAATTTGCGGTGTACATAGTGTACCAGAACGAAAACCTCTTTCTTGTCCTCCTCCTTGAATTTGTGACGCTAATTTTACTCGTGGATTTTTGCGACGAATATATAACGCACCAATGCCTTTCATTCCATAAATTTTATGGGCAGTTAAAGACATTAAATCAACATTCATTTTTTTAACATCTAAGGTTATTTTACCGATAGCTTGGGCGCAATCAGTATGAAAAAGTATCTCATTTTCATGACAAATAGCTCCAATTTTACTAATATCCTGAATAACACCTATTTCATTATTAGCCGTCATCACCGAAACTAAAATAGTATCAGGACGAATAGTTTTAGTCAATAAATTGAGATCTAATAAACCATTTTTTTCTACGGGTAAAAAAGTTACATCAAAACCTAAAGTTTCTAAATATTGACAAGGTTCAATTACGGCGTTATGCTCTGTTTGTAAAGTTATAATATGTTTTCCTTTGGTAAAATAAGCCTCCGCAACGCCTTTTATGGCTAAATTATTCGCTTCCGTTGCGCCACTGGTAAAAATAATTTCTGTTTCTTCGGCATTAATCGCTTCAGCAATGATATTTCTAGCTTGTTTTACTGCTGCTTCTGATTCCCAACCATAAATATGAGCATTACTAGACGGATTGCCAAAATACTCGGTAAAATAAGGCATCATTGCCGTTAAAACTCTTTTATCAACGGGAGTCGTGGCATGATTGTCAAGATAAATAGGACGATTAATCATAAGTAATGAGTAATGAGTAATGAGTAATGAGTAATGAATAATGAATAATGAATAATGAATAATGAATAATGAATAATGAATAATGAATAATGAATAATGAATAATGAATAATAAATAATGAATAATGAGTAATGAGTTACTCCCCGTTTCCTTTCTATCTTCTAATTTCCCTTTTCCTTTCTATCTCCTAATTTCTAATTTCTAATTGTTCATTGTTCATGGTTGTAAGTTATTATTATAAAGAACTAAGAGTGCACATTTTTCAGTTTGTGGGAGTAAAGACTATGGATAGTGCTAATAATGAAAGAATTGTTGGATATTTTATCGAAGAAGCTAAAGAACATTTAGAAACCATTGAAAAAGGGATTTTAGATTTATCTTCGGCAGTGAATGATGAAGAAAGTATTAATGAATTATTTAGGGCAGCTCATTCTATTAAAGGGGGAGCAGCTATGCTAAACTTTACCAGTATTCAAAAAACTGCTCACCGTTTAGAGGATGCTTTTAAAATATTACGAGATGATCCCATTCAAACAGATCAGACATTAGAAAGTCTTTTTCTCAAAGCCTATGATATTCTACAAGATTTATTAGAACGTTTGCAAGGGCCTTTAGGTTTATCGGAAGATGAAGGGGAACAAATTATGGAAGCTGCCGAACCTCATTTTGTAGAATTACAGAATTATATTCAACAACTAGCAGATGGTGAAGTACCAACACCTCCTCAAGTTACTTCTGCTTCTGTTCGTGCTTCTAGTCCTTCCATGACGGCTATTCCTAGCAATGAAGTTGTTATGCAAGTCAGACAAATATTACAACAAATGTTAGCTATTTTTAAACAAGAATCTAACCCCAATAATCGTCATCAATTACAAAGTTTATGCGATAAATTAGTTAATATTGCTCCAGCAGAAAATGGTTGGCAAAATTTAATTAAATGTGCAAAACAAGCGATTAATAATCCTAAACATTCTTATCGTTTATTAGCTCCTATAATTATTAAAGAAGTTAAATTAGCAGGAGATTGTTTAGAAGTAGGAAAAGGAACTGAAATTGCACCCTCTCAAGGTTTAGAACAATTAGCTTATTCAAAATTACCTCAGATTTTAATTAGTGTAGATCCTACCATTGCAGCAGAAACAATTAGTAAAGTTTTTAATAAAGAACAAATTTCTAAATTAGTTAATTTATTACAAGTATCTCATTAAAAAAAGGTGATTAACAATTAATTTTAATAAAAAATAATATTTGTTGAAAATACTTTTATTTTAAATTACTATGTTGCCAATTATAACTGATTTTTTAAAGACTTATAACCCTTATTTACAACCTTTTTTTTTAGTAATTGCATGGGTTTTATTCGCTTTATTATTATCTACATTAATTAACAGTTTCCAAGATATAACAAAACGGAGTAAAATTATGCACAAAATTCCTTGTACTCGTTGTAAGTATTTTACTAATGATTATCGCTTAAAATGTACTCTGCAACCTTTAATTGCTAACACGGAAGCTGCTATGGATTGTCCTGATTTTATCATCAAAGAAAATTGGTAAATAAACATTAATCAAAACAATTAATTAATTTTAATATTGTTAAAAAAACTATAATTTTATAAAAAAAATATTCCCAAAAAATGAAATCTTCTCTTAATCTTTCTCATAGGTTTAAATATCTAAATTCTCTTAGCTTAAGTATTTTAAGTGTCTTAACTATTAGTGATGTTTCTTCTGCAAATCCTCTTTGTTATATTATTGATGTTAATGGTAAACAAGTTAATTTATCTTTTTTATGCACCTTCTCTAAATCTACATCTCCAACACCCCCAACAACACCAATAGCCACACCAACTCAAGATAAACCTTCTACAAATAATCCCATAAATCCTCCAGCACCAAGTGCTATTACCCCAACAACTTCACCTTCTACAGATAATGTTAACCCACCTGAAAAAGAAGTAGATAAAACTAAATTACCAGCAGCACAAAGAGCAATTCCCTTATTACAAAATCAACAAACTCCTTCTGTTAATAACTAATTCTATTAAATTTTCTTAGAAACATTGTCAAATAATTATCAGTTTTTAAACATCGTTATTATTGTTAATCATTATTCAAACTCTTTATCCAATATACTTGAATATATTAATCAAAAATCTAATATAAATAAAATAATTATTATTAATAATAGTCAAGAAAAAAAAATTAATAATTTATGTTTAAATATTACTAAAATTTATCATAAAAATTCTTGTAAATTAGAAATAATTGATACTAATAAAAATCAAACATCTAATGAAATATATCAACAAATTATTGACTCAATAGAAGGAGAAATTATTATCTTTACTAAAACTAATTATTATCCTGATGATCATTGGTTAGAAAATTTAATTAAGTCTTTTCATGATATTAGTATTAACATTGTAGCAGGACAAGTTTATAAACTTAAAACCGAAAATATCATTAAAAAAATATTGAATTTTATTTACAAATATATCCCTAATAATAATTTTAAATGGGTAAATATATTTGATGAACAACTTGCTAATTTTGCTGTTAGAAAAGAATATATGAAACAACAAAAATTTTTATATTTACCAAAAATTAATCAGAAAGAAATTAGTTTTTATTCTCGTATTTTAAGAGAAATTGAAGCAGAAATAATTTATAATCCTTCTGCTATTGTTTATCATAAAAAATTAAAAAGTCGAAACTTTTTCAACTAAAAATTTTTAACCATAAATTTATTTTATAAAGTTAAATATTTACGAGAAATATCGACAATTCGCTCAGACGCTTTACCATCTCCAAAAGGATTAATTGCTTCGGCCATTTGATTATAATGATCTTTATTCTCTAATAAATCACTAGCAGATGATAAAATTTGAGAGGATTTAGTGCCAATTAATTTTGCAGTTCCAGCTATGACAGCTTCTGGTCTTTCCGTCGTTTCTCGTAAAACTAAGACAGGTTTTCCTAAACTGGGGGCTTCTTCTTGTAAACCACCAGAATCAGTTAAAAGTAAATAACTGCTTTGAATTGCTCCTACTAATTCTTCGTAATCTAAAGGTTCAGTTAAAAATACTCTGTCATGATTACCAAAGGCTTGTTGTAATGGCTCTCTAACCGTAGGATTTCGGTGCAAGGGTAATAAAATGGCTGTGTCGGGAAATTTAGCTAAAATTAATCTTAAACCTTCAATAATATCTTTTAACGGTTCTCCCCAATTTTCTCGACGATGTACCGTTACTAATAATACTCGATATTTTTGCCAATCCAAACCATTAATATTACAAACAGGGTTTTGATTAGCCACTGAAAGTAAAGCATCAATTACGGTATTACCAGTATGGTGAATTTCACCCGTTACTCCTGATTTATGTAGGTTTTCTACCGCTAAGGTGGTGGGAGCAAAATGTAGTTGAGCTATTTGAGAAATTAAACGACGATTAGCTTCTTCAGGAAAAGGATTATAAATGTTATCTGTTCGTAGTCCAGCCTCCACATGACCTACAGGAATTTGTTGATAAAAAGCAGCTAAGGCAGCGGAAAAAGCTGTAGTTGTATCTCCTTGAGTTATAACTAATCGAGGCTGAATATCTTGAAATATTTTTTCTAAACCTTGTAAACTTCGGCAGGTTATATCACTTAAACTTTGTTTTGATTGCATGATGTCCAAGTCAACGGTAGCACTTAATCTAAATAATGTCATGACTTGGGCTACCATTTCTCGA
This sequence comes from Cyanobacteria bacterium CG_2015-22_32_23, assembly GCA_009993045.1. Classification (GTDB taxonomy): domain Bacteria; phylum Cyanobacteriota; class Cyanobacteriia; order Cyanobacteriales; family Cyanobacteriaceae; genus Geminocystis. Next base: position 761 of record JAACUG010000050.1, on the reverse strand, counting down.
TGTTGTCCTGTTAAAATTACTTTCGTATCAAAATCTTCTGCTGCTTGAAAATACTTGATTACAGGAGCTAATTTAATAGCTTCGGGGCGAGTACCTAAAGTAATACAAATAGTTTTTTTAGTTAAGGTCATAAATGGTAAATTAGTTTTCAAAAAAAGTATAAAACAAGTTGCACCTTTAAAAGTTTAATTAAAAAAATTTCATTGCTATTCTAATTGGGGGCGGTTCTTTTCAAGATAGATAATTATGTAAAATAAGAACAATATTTAAGGTCATAGGAATAAAATAAATGGAGAATTTCCAACAAAATAAGTGTTTTTCCCAAGCAAGAGAATTGTTTGAAGATATTATCTGCTGGTTAAATTCAGAGAGTGTCTATGAAATTCAACATAGTGATTTAGAAAAAAATTTCTGGACAAATGGTAATGAATTATTGAGAAGACTATTACAACCCACATTCTGCATATTTCAATAGAATACTAAAATAGATATACAAAGACATTATTTAATAATGTAACCTTACAGAAGGGTAGGTAATGGCAATGAATCCGATAAAAAAGTATTTGTAGAATTAATCAAAAAATATCAGGAAAATTTGGATTTAAAAACCATATATGTAGCTGATAGTGCCTTATATACAGCAAGAAATTTGGCAGAAATGAAAAATAATAATATAGTGTGGTTAACTAGAGTTCCTTTTAATGTCAAAAAAGCAAAAGAACTGGTGACAATAAAGGAAGAAAAAACATGGATACAGTCAG
>JAACUG010000141.1 GCA_009993045.1 Cyanobacteria bacterium CG_2015-22_32_23 | reverse complement strand
AGCAAGAAATAACTAAAGCAAGAAATAACTAAAGCAAAAAATAACTAAAGCAAGAAATAACTAAAGCAAAAAATAACTAAAGCAAGAAATAACTAAAGCAAGAAATAACTAAAGCAAGAAATAACTAAAGCAAAAAATAACTAAAGCAAGAAATAACTAAGGCAGGAAATAACTAAGGCAGGAAATAACTAAGGCAGGAAATCTTGTTTTCTTTATCATTTAGGCAGTATAAGCACTCAACCCATTTAACTTACATTTTTTATGAGTTAAAAATGACTAAAACTCTGTTCCCTCTTCTCTATCCTCACTTTATGATGCACACTAGCTTATAATATAATTAACGAAATAACTAAAACAAGAAATAACGAAATGAAGATTATTGCGATAACTGGTTATAAGGGTGGGGTCAGTAAAACCATCACCTCTATTCATATCGCTCGATTTTTATCGGATTATGGCACAGTACTGTTAATTGATTCAGATCCTAATCGTTCTGTGGAAAAATGGGCTAAACGGACTGATTCTGTCCCCCCTTTTAAGATCAAAAATGAAAAGTCTGCTCCTGCTCACATTGCGGGTAATGATTTTTTAGTCCTTGATACTCCAGCACGTCCTGATAGTAATGAATTAGCAGAAATTAGCGAGGAAGCTCATTTAACGATTCTTCCCTGTATTCCCGATGCTATCAGTTTAGACCCGATGTTAATGATGTTTCATGATTTAGCACCATCGGCTAATTATCGGGTCTTAATTTCTGTTACTCCTCCTTATCCTTCTAAGTCGGCGGAAGAATTGAGGAAATTACTCTTAGAAAATCAAGTTATGGTTTTTAATGGTCAAATTAGACGTTCTGCTTCTATTGTTAAGGCGATCGATCTGGGGATAACGGTGGCACAGATGAAGGGAAGAGAACGATTACCTTGGCGAGATTATCAAGAAATTGGCAAAGAAATATTGGAGGCTATTAATTATGGGAAGGCTTAGTAAGGTTTTTGATACGGCAAAGGAATCTTCATTGCCTAAAAATAACGAAAGCATGAATTCTTTAAATCAAGAAAATAATCCAACACTAATAGAAGAAACTTCCTCTTCGACTAAAGAAACAACGAATTCTTTAAA
>JAACUG010000059.1 GCA_009993045.1 Cyanobacteria bacterium CG_2015-22_32_23 | reverse complement strand
ATTTATATTCATCGAGCAAAGACTCATTATGGAGATTAGTACACTTGCTATTAATAGTAGTTTGAAAGTTCGACTTTTTTGGGGTGGAGTTCGATCGCATTTTGTTTGAGGATTTGGATACTGGTAAAAGTAAATCCATGCGTAAAAAAGCCCTGTTTCAAAATTATAATAAACGCCGTAATCGTTAATAAAAGGTTCATAAAGTTCGATCGCACCTTTTCTGTGAAACTTTATCAAAAAATATTAAGGGCAAATCGCATAAATCCTCAAACTGCATAGGATAAATAAGTAGTAAGTACAAAACATTTAAACATCAATAAAAATCAAAGGAGTAAAAAATAATGGGCGTATCGTGGGATTCTCACGCAGAAGTAATCAGTTTAGAACCTGAAAAAATCAAACAATTAATTGAGGAAATCGATAATGATGATAATTATGACACTTCTTCCGTTAATGATTTAAGGATTGAGGATAACTCAGTTTTCTTCAACTCAGGAGGCTATGGTTGTTATGGTTATGACGAGGGAGATAGAGATTTGCTATTTCAAAAACTATTAGAAAAGTACGAAGGGGCGATCGCTTGTTTTGAATATGTCCAACCCTGTCAAAGTCAGAATTTTTATTTTGCCGTCACTTATGTTAAATCAGAAACAGAACAATCAACCCATCTTTTCGTTTTTGTTATGGAAGAAGATGAAGACTATGACGTTCGTACAGATGAGAGTCATTGGGATTATGTTGAATCAAGTAGTTATCCTTATCCTTCTTTTGATCGAGAAGAAGTCTTTATCTGGGCAATACCTACCCGTTGGCTAGAAGATAATTCATCGTTAGTATCCCTTAATTCAATTTATAAAAAATGCGGAAATAACGAACTAAAAATCACCCATTCTTTAATAAATAGTTGGTGGGATGATGGTGCTATATCCGAGGATGAATATTATTCCGCTATGGAAGAGTCAAAATCATATTGTGTAGAATCTTTGAAAGATTCATGGTCTCTCCTTTTTGAAGAATTTGAGTCCTCATTACCGAGTAATTTTCCTAGTTTTAAGACTGATAGTGGTTCTTAACAATACCCTAAAAAAATATTAAGGACAAACTGCATAAATCTTCAAAATTGACTGGATAAATAAGTAGTAAGTACAAACATTAACATTTTGAATATTAATAGGTATAACAACATGATTACAGTTCAATCAATGGCATTAGAAAAAGGGCTTTATATTCCTCAAAACTCCTTAGAAAAAGCTAATTTTGGGGATAACGTACGAATTATCGTCAAACAAGGAGAAATTCGTTTATTATCCATTTCTGGTGACATATATTGGCATAATATTGGTTTTAATGAGCAAGATTGGTGGCAATACGTCAAAACTAATAATGTTTTAAGTTGTATTAATCCAGAAGATAGAAAAGCGACCTATTGTAAAGGAGATAGAATCATTGCTTATGCTAATGAATATGGTGCGTTAGGTTGGGGAATTATCACAAAAGATACTACCTATAGAAAAATTGAGGAAGGTTCGGCAGAAGATGTTAAAAATGGTACACATTTATATCGGTTAGATTTAGAGTGGCAATGTGTAGCGAATAATATCGAAGATGGAATTAAAGGGGCGGATATTTTAAGTGAATTTAATATACATCATCCACTATCGGCTTTTTCTCGTATTACTAAAAATGAAGAAGCTGAATTACTAATTCAACAGTTAGAAAACAAGTTTAATTCGATTTAATCATATCGGGAAATTAGGGGTACTCAACCCCTTCCCGTTTTTTAGTTCATAAAAACTTTATTAATCATCAAAATATCAAAGGAAACTAAAATGACTCAAAAAATTTCGGTTAATCAATTTTTTAATGGTGAAATAGATTTAGACTCTCTGAGTGATGAGGAAGCTATTAAATTACATGAAGAAGTAGCAATTTATTTAGTTCATAACAAATTACAAATAGATGGAAAGGCCGTCAAAATTGATTTGGCTAAAGATTCTTTAAAACCCCTTTGGATGCGTACTTGGAGAAATCTTGATAATTTTCATTTTAAGGAACTTTTTGAAAAACTTAATGGTGCAGGAATTTCTATCACTTATATTATTCCTTATGTTTACATCACACTATCGATCGAACTTGGTAATGATGACATTCTATGTAGTGTTCTTGATTGGGACAAATATGAGATTTTTTGTAATGGAGATTCTTCAGAAACAGAAATGGAGGTTGATAAGTGGATTAAAAGTGGTGTGTTTGATTTTTTAATTAGAGCAATAGACTGTTTGCAAGAGGAAATATGGAATAATTGGTTTAAATTAAGTCTTGATAATGTACTTAATCCCGTAGCTTCTCTAGGATACGATGTAATAGACGCTATGGAATTAGCCAAAAAACAGAATCGTCAAGAATTGTTAACTGAATTAGACTGTTTATCATGGCGACTAATTACTGTACTTCAAAATATTATCAGTGAATTAAATATATACAAGTTTGAAGATACCATCCTCTCTAATTTATTAGATTCTTATAAAGATGTTTTCGGCAATGAAGCATTTCAAGAAATTCTCACAGAACAAAATTTAAGTGATGCTGATTTAAGAAATGCTGATTTTAACGATGCTGATTTGACTGGTGTTGATTTAAGTGGTTCTGATTTATCATATGCTGATTTAATTGATGCTAATTTAAGTGATGCTGATTTAAGTCGTACTAATTTAAGTGATGCTAATTTAACGGGGGCTAATTTAAGGGGGGCTAATTTAAGGGGGGCTAATTTAAGCAGTGCTAATTTAAGCAGTGCTAATTTAAGGGGTGCTGATTTAACTGATGCTGATTTAACTGATGCTAATTTAAGTAATGCTGATTTATCAGGGGCGGATTTAACGGATGCCAATTTAGAGGGGATTATTACTGATGAAAATACCATAATAGAAATCCCTGAAGAATAATATTTGTGGGGCGATTTTGTGGGGGAGGTGCGATCGAGCTCCCATTATTATATATAATAAACTTAGTTTTTAACGGTCAAGAGGAAAAACTACAATGTCACAAACCATGCAATTTGGTCAAATTTTAGAGATGATTGATTATCTTTCTCTGGATGAACAAGATGACTTAATTAATATTATTCGACATAGACAAATTGAGAAAAGACGAGAAGAAATTGCTCGAAATATTATTCAAGCCCGTCAAGATTATCAACAAGGAAACGTATTTCGAGGAGACGTTGATGATATTATTGCTGAATTAGACAATGACTAAATTAATTCTCACCCCATCTTTTAAACGAGGGTTTAAAACTGTTATTAAAAGAAAACCAGATTTAAAGCCCAAAATCGAATTAAAATTAAGATTACTAGCTGATAATCCTTATGATCCTGCATTACGCACTCACAAATTGAAAGGAAGATTATCAGGAGCTTGGGCTTGTACAGTTGAATATGATTGTCGTATTGTGTTTTGTTTTGAGTATAATCAAGAAACCTTAGAAGAGGAAATCAATTTAATTGATATTGGTACTCATGATGAGGTTTATTAGTTAGGGTTAATTTTGATGGGGAGAAGTTCGATCGAATCATTACCTTGTTATCTTTATATTTAGATGTGAAATAAATTATTTAAAACTATGAAGTCATTAACAGATTATACAATTATAGTTAAACCTGATGACAATAATACTTTTGTTGCTTATATTCCAGCTATTAAAGGTTGTCATGCTTGGGGCAAAAGTGAACAAGAAGCAAGGCTAGAGTTAAATAATGTTTTCTCAATGATTCAGGAAGAATATCTTGAGCAAGGAAAAATATTACCTAATGATGTTGAAATAAAAGTAGTCGCTCATGCCTAGCAAAGTAAAAACTATAGAAAAAGTAGCAAAAAAATTAGGTTTTCAAAAAGTTCGTCAAAAAGGCAGTCATGCCCGTTGGCAACATATTGACGGAAGAGCAACTACAATTCCTATTCATGGCAACGCAGAAATTGGCGGTTGGTTATTGAAGGAAATTTTAAGTCAATTAGGCATTACAGAGGAAGAGTTTAACGAACTTAGATAGGGCTTGCTGAATAATAACAGAACTCAGTAACATCAATACTTTTAACCCTATAATTGTCAGAATAGGTGCAAGTTGCAATTTTCTGAGTGGGGGGAGTGCGATGCCAACGGCGTGCTGTGCGATCGCACTCCTAAAAAGGCTCTAATCTTTTATTGGCAATAGTTATAACTCATTTATTTTTATTAAGTTACACTTACTTTAATAATATCTGAACACTATTTTAGTACCATTTCAGCAAATTTTAGCTTGCACCTATTTTAGAAAAATAGTAGTTGTAACCCTTACCAAATAAAGATTTTAATTTAATTCAGCAAGCCCTAAATAAACTTTACCAAAAGATGATTACTTATTTCTCTCGATCGACTTTTGGGAAGGAGTTCGAGTTTTTTTGGGGGGAAGTTCGATCAACTTTTTGGGGGGAGGAATTCTGTGGGGAAGGTGCGATTTTGTGGGGGAGGTGCGATCGCCCTTCTAAGCCAGAAAAAAAGTTATGATAAAATAGTCATAAATTAGTAACAATTATTAATTATGAAAAGTGTAGAATATTTAACTGATATAAACGGTAATAAAAAAGCGGTAGTTATTCCCATCGAAATATGGGAAAAAATCATCCCGAATGAGAAAAATAACGATGATGATTTACCTGAATATTTAGAAAATTATTGTTTAAATCAAGCAATGGAAGAAGCAAAATTAACTCCTTTATTAAATGCTGCAAATGCTTTGAAATTTCCAGAGAATAAAATAGCAAAACCCGGATTACATTTAGGGGCAATTTCTATGGCGGAGGATTTTGATGAGCCTTTATCTGATAGTTTTTGGTTAGGGGAATAATCATGAAATTATTACTTGATACCCATACTTTTATCTGGTGGGATAGTAGTCCTAATAATTTATCATCTACAGCAATGGAGTTATTAATTAATCCTAATAATTTAAAAATTTTGAGTGTGGCTACTATTTGGGAAATGCAAATAAAATCTAGTTTAGGGAAACTTAACCTAAAATTATCTCTTGATGAAATTATTAAAAGTCAAATAAAAGAAAATAATTTTCAGCTATTACCTATATTCAATAATCATGTCTTATATTTAGATAATTTACCTCTTTATCATAAAGATCCTTTTGACCGAATTTTAATAGCTCAAGCTAATTGTGAAAATGCTACTTTAATTAGTAAGGATAGTATTTTTAATCAATATTCAGTTAATTTAAAATGGTAAATATCGATTTTTGTGGTGAGAAGTTTGATTTTTGTGGGGGAGGTTCGATGGACTTGCTAAACTAAAATTGTATTAATAATCGAGTGTCACTTATGGAAAAATTGCTCATCAATAATAATCAAGAAGATTTAATCGAATTAATCAAATCAGTCAACGAAGAAAATAAAATCTATGAATTAGAAGCAATTAATGCTTCGGCGGTGTTAATCTCTCAAAAAGATTATGAAAGTTTACAAGAAACGATCGAGCTATTATCAATTTCAGGACTCAGAGAAAGTTTACAACGCTCCCTTGAACAAATATCTAATCAGGAAACTTACTCTTTAGATGATGTATTGGGAGATATTGATTGATGGTTTATCAAATAAGATTTACCAAAGAAGCCAAAAAAGATGTAGCTCAACTTACCCAAAAACAGAAAGAAAAACTCAAAAAAATTATT
>JAACUG010000049.1 GCA_009993045.1 Cyanobacteria bacterium CG_2015-22_32_23 | reverse complement strand
TCGGTTATTTATTAGAGATTAATAATGAGATGGGCAGAAGTAGTGCCATTGATTTAGAAATAGAAAGAGGTCAAAATCGTTTGCGTCAAATTGATCATCGTACTATTAATTATTTAATCTTTAAAAACACTAAATATCTTGTCAAATAAATTATTATGACCATACAAACATTTAAACTTACTAATAATGTTTCCGTAAATTATTAACTATTGAATAATGTAATAGTAAAAAAATGAAATTTTTAGAAAAGACAGTTTCAAATGTTACTTTTTGTGAACTTTTATATCTTAAAAATTGTACCAGTTTAAGTAAGGTTTTATTGGTACACCAAATTGGTAGCGGATATCAAGGGTTTCAATCTTGTCTTTTCCGAAAGGTTTAACTGATACAGCGAACGCAAATCACAAGCGCGGGGTTTTTAGTACAGATGCGACTCAAACGCCATAACGAGTAAATTTATTCACTACTCACTAAAAATATATAAATGACACCTGCTAACCTCCAAGAATATTTAAACAAACTGGTTAAAAACCAATTACACATTAGTACGATGATTTGGGGCGCACCTAGTATTGGTACATCATTTATTCCCTTTTTTGAGAAGGTAGAAAAAACCAGAGACTTATGTTTACAAGGAGTTTGTGTTTATCTAACAGACGGTTATGGAGATTTTCCCAGAGACAAACCGAATTTACCAGTTTTATGGGTAGTTGTACCAGGGGGATTAGATACTGATAAATTTCCTTTTGGAGAAGTAGTTAAGATTTACTAAAGAACTTTTATACTAAAATCGTCTAACTCTTGTTCAGTCTTTCTTTTTTTATGAGATAATAAATTATAAAAATTATAAAAGTTATAAAAACTATAGTTTATGATGACTGTCAACTTAAGCCCGAATATCGAAAGTCGTTATAGAGTTTTAGCAATAGAGTTGGGGCTAAAAGAAGATGAATTATTACAAGAAGCAATTATTTCTTATTTAGAAGATTTAGAAGATGTAAGAGATGCAGAATATCGTTTAGATAATCCCGAATCTTATCTAACCCTTGATGAATGGGAGAAAAGTTTTGACTTGGAAGATTAGCATTGATTCACGGGCGGGGAAGGAATTAAAAAAACTGGATAAATTGGCGCAAAAAAAGATAATTCTTTACTTAAAAGAACAAATAGCAATATTAAACAATCCTTGTTTATTTGGAAAAGCCTTACAAGGTAATAAGCGTGGATTATGGCGTTATCGAGTCGGAGATTATCGAATTATATGTCAAATTCTGGATGATGAATTCATTATTTTGGTAGTAAAAATCGGTCATCGTAGCACCATTTACAACAAGTAAAATTATCACTATTATTATTTATTTCCATCATTCTAATTATCGAAATTTTAAACATTACTATCAAGATCATATTCAGACTTATCATCTTCAAGATTTTCCTAATTTGGTTAGTTATATAGGAGAAATTTTGGCTTTTCAAATAACACAAGGAAATGTTGATGACAGAAAAACAGTACCATATTTAAGTAAAGATTTATGGGCAAAATTATTTGGAGATAAAGGTTATATTTCTCAAGATTTATTCCAAGAATTATATAAACAAAATATTAAGTTCATTACTCCCTTCAAAAAAAATATGAAAAATAAATTATTAGAATTATGGGAAAAGTTGATGTTAAGAAAACGCTCTTTAATTGAAACTTTTAATGATCAATTACAAAATATATGTCAAATAGTCCATTCACGACACCGAAGTCCAATTAATTTTTTAGTCAATATAATTAGTGGATTAATCCCTTATACATGGCAAAAAAAAACCTAAATTAAAATTAGAAAAAGAAGAAATAAATTCTTTATCAGCATTAGTAATTTAAAGTTAATAATTATATAAAATTAAATATAGATTAGCTAAAAAAGAATAATTTTAGCTTTCATTTTTATAGTTATAATATCAAACAATAAAAAAATATTTGTTATAGGCTTAAAAGTTTTCAATATTTTCTTTATTCAGAATACTAAAATTCATTATCTTTCAACAAAATAAACAAAAACAAATAGGGTGAACATAAAAGCCCACCCCGTATTATACGTTAAACTCTATTTATTAGCATCCAATCTTTCTTCTAACTTGGCAATATCAAGCAAAGTTTTAAGTAAAGAATCTGGATTTAAACTCATGGAGTCAATGCCTAATTCCACTAAGAAACGAGCAAATTCAGGGTAATCGCTGGGCGCTTGTCCACAAATACCAATTTTACGGTTATTGCGTTTCGCTTTTTCAATTACCATCGCCACCATATCTTTAACGGCTTGGTTGCGTTCATCGAAAATATGTGCTACTAATGAGGAATCTCGATCAAGTCCTAAAGTTAACTGAGTAAGATCATTTGAACCAATGGAGAAACCGTCAAAAATTTCGCTAAATTGATCCGCTAAAATAACATTACTAGGAATTTCACACATTACATAGACTTGTAAGCCATTTTCGCCCCGTTTTAAGCCGTGTTTTTCCATCTCTGCTAACACACGGCGACCTTCATAGGGAGTGCGACAGAAAGGAATCATAGGGATTACGTTAGTTAAACCCATGTCATCACGCACCCGTTTAAGGGCTTTACACTCTAAACCGTAAGCATCACGGTAGTTTTCATCGTAGTAACGAGATGCACCACGCCAACCAATCATGGGGTTTTCTTCCTTCGGTTCAAAATCTGCACCACCTAAAAGGTTTGCATACTCATTAGATTTGAAGTCCGACATACGAACTACTACAGGATTGGGATAGAAAGCGGCAGCAATCGTACCTACCCCTTGAGCGACTTTATCCACAAAGAAATCAGCTTTATTTTGATAACCCAAAGTTAACTCCGCAATCTCTTTTTTAGCGGTTTCGTCCGTTAATTCATCGAATTTCATCAAAGCTAAAGGATGCGCTTTAATTTGATTAGCGATAATGAACTCTAAACGAGCTAAACCAACGCCATCGCAAGGAATAGAGGCTAATTTGAAGGCTTCTTCAGGATTACCTACATTCATCAAGATTTTAGTGCGAGTTTTCGGTAAATTGTCTAGTTGAGTTTCGATGATGTCGAAGGGAACTAAACCAGAATACACTCGTCCTTCTTCTCCTTCCGAGCAAGAAACAGTAATATCTTGACCTGTTTTAAGCATACCCGTAGCATTCCCACAACCAACGATGGCTGGAATACCCATTTCACGGGCAATAATTGCGGCGTGACAGGTGCGCCCACCTTGGTTAGTGACGATGGCACTGGCTTTTTTCATAATCGGCTCCCAATCAGGATCAGTTTTGTTCGTTACAAGTACTTCACCTGCTTTAAACTCACCAATTTGATGGACATTAAGGATAACACGAGCTAAACCTTGACCGATCATTTCGCCCACCGCACGACCTGTAATCAATACTTCACTTGTACCTTTTAGTTTATAGTCACGGAGGATACTACTAGATTTTTGTGATTGTACCGTCTCTGGACGGGCTTGGACGATGAATAATTGACCTGTTTGACCATCTTTTGCCCATTCAATGTCCATAGGGCTATTTTGACCCCGTTTTTCACTGTAATGATCTTCGATAATACAAGCCCAACGAGCAAGGGTTAAGGCTTCTTCATCGGTGATGGAATATTGCAAACGCTCAGATTCCGACACAGGAACGTTTTTGACTTGTTTCCCACCGCCTAAGTCATACACCATTTTGACTTCTTTCGAGCCAAGACGTTTATTTAAAATAGGTTTGAAGCCCTGTTTTAAGGTGGGTTTAAAGACGAAAAATTCATCAGGATTGACAGCACCTTGTACTACGTTTTCCCCCAAACCGTAGGCAGAAGTAACAAAAGCCGCATCTTTAAAGCCTGTTTCTGTGTCGATGCTAAACATAACCCCTGATGAGGCTAAGTCTGAGCGTACCATTTTTTGTACACCAACAGATAAGGCTACTTCAAAGTGATCAAAATTATTGACTGTACGATATGATATAGCTCGATCAGTAAAAATTGAAGCAAAACATTTATGACAGGATTCTAGGACATTTTTGACACCGTGAACATTTAAGTAAGTCTCTTGTTGTCCCGCAAAACTAGCGTCGGGTAAGTCTTCCGCCGTTGCAGATGATCTTACGGCTACATCCGTATCATAAGAGCAACTACGCAAACGCATCATTTCTTCTTCATCATCCGTAGTGCAGAGATTAGGATTATTACCGTAGCGTTGACAAAGTTTGAAATAAGCCTCAGAAATAGCCAAATCTAACTCTTTTGGGAAAGGGGTATTTAATACCAATGCCCTAGCTTGTCGCCCAACGGCTTGTAAATTAGGTAAATCTTCTACATCTAAATGAGCAAAAATCTTGCGTAATTGAACTTCTAAACCTGCTTTTTTAACAAAGTAACGATAAGCGTAAGCAGTGGTAGCGAATCCTGTAGGTACATTAACACCTTTAGCGGTCAATTGTTGGATCATTTCTCCTAAAGAGGCATTTTTACCTCCTACCATCGGCACGTCTTCGATACCGACTTCTTCAAACCACAAGATGAATTTTTCTTGTTTGGTTGTAGCGTTAATTTTTTCTGGAGCGGTATTTACCATAATAATTAATCTCCTTAATTATATAATCTAAAAGAGTCTAAAAATACTTGGCTTAATATTATCTTTTTGGTAAGTTTATGATTAACTTAATCTTTATTTAAGATTCATTTCTTCAGGATAATAAATATTAAGAAAAAATAAACTTATTTCGCTAATAGCTTAATATTGTTAGTAATTACAGGTCTTAACTGCTACTAATCTTATTAAGATTTAATTAAGATCTACTTGATTTTTTGACTGCTTTTTTTTCTAAAATTATTTATCTAAATCTAATTTTATTAAAGCAGATATTATGAAGGGATCAATTATTTTGATAGAAAACTTAACGAATCTTTGCAAAGATTAAACTTTGACTGTTTAAAATAACCATACTTAAAACTCTCCTGAAAAAGTATCAGTGATGAGAGTAGATTTTTGTTCTTGTATTAGGTGTTAGATTTAATATCAACTTTAATATTACGATATTTTTTTTGACAACTTATATAAATTATTCTTAAATTCCATAGACATTTATAGTTGACTAGAATCTAAACTTTGTGCTTCTTCGTTACTTATGGGTAAATGTAAACCACATTCTTGTTTAACTCCATGAAAACGGGTGTCTCTTTCATTATCATCATCAGCAGTGAGAGGACGACTTGAATGCCAATCACCTACAGAAACATAACCTTGATCAAAATAAGGATGATAGGGTAAGTTATATTTTGTTAAATATTGATAAATATCTTTAGAAGTCCAAGTTAATATAGGTAAAATTTTATATTGCTCACCCTGTTGATTAACATAATCTAATTTTTGACGAAATACCGTCTGATTTTGCCTTAATCCTGCTAACCATGCTTTGGCTTCTAAATCTTTTAATGCCTTTTGCATGGGTTCTACTTTTCTGATACGATCATATAAATTCAGGGAATCTAAATCTTTTTGTTGCCATAATTTTCCGTAAATAGCCTCCATTCGGGCAGGAGAAAGTTCAGATTGATATACTTTTAAATTGAGATTAAGTCTATCAGTTAATTGTTGAGCAAAAATATAAGTTTCTTTTGGTAAATAACCTGTATCCACCCAAATGATAGGAATATCAGGAACAATTTGAGTAACGAGGTGTAACATTACGGCTGCTTGAATACCAAAACTGGTACTCATGATTAAATGTTGATCAAATTCTTGACTAGCCCATGTTATTATTTCTTCTGAGTTTGCGGTGGCTAAATTTTTATTAATGACATCGAGATCGAGATAAGAGTTAGATAATTGATACACTGCTTTTATGGATGATTCTTGAAAAGATGAAATACTATTAGACACTGTCATTATTAGACAAGACATCTCCAAAATAAAAATAAACTTAGAATAAGTATTTATAGAGATAGCTAGATCAATAATAACCCAAAAGAAACAAAAAGAATAATTGGTATTGCTTACCCACAGTTTAACCAACTAATGGAAAATACCATAAAAATTAACCCTAATAAAAAAAAGCAATTTCTGCGGAGAAAAAATTATTAATTAAAGATTGTGGTGGAAGAAAAAATGTCTAAAACCTGAAGATAAAATTCTTTTAACCCTATATTACCTCAGTTCGATGCTTTCAATATCAAATTTAGGGCGGTTTAGAGATTATTTAAATAGTTGAGTGGGTTGCGATCGCATTATCAAAATGGATGGAAAAAGCGAAAAAGATATTGGGGATGGAGTAGCCATAGAAGCCATGGGAGAAAAAATGAATAACTGATGTTACGCAAAAATAGAATTAATTATTGGTTTGAAGTGTCAGGTGTCGGGTGTCAGGTGTCGGGTTAAAGAATTGACAAGAAACATAAGTTTATTGATTTTCTTCTTTTTCTTGTAGAAGAATGAGGAAAGGGTTGTATTAACTTGCCTTTAGGATTCTAAACGTAATGTCGAAGTAAATTTTTTGACGGAGGAATCACCTGAGTTGTTTTGTGTCTGAAACCTGCAACCCGAAACCTAGTAAAAACATTTGAATTAGTGCGTAACTTCAGTTATGTAAGCTAAAGTTATTTTAAATACCATTGAAAATTATCTATAAATTAAAACTTATTTTCAAAAAATCCTTTTAAAATGCAAATTATGAATATAGTAAATTTATTTTCTGCAAATAATAAAAATTTTGTGACTAAACATACAAATTTCCTCATAGCAAAGGTTTTAAATATGTACATCAAACTTAACAAATATTCAGATAAATCAAAAAAACCATTAAAATATGTCTCAAGTATCCAGACGCAAGTTTATTTACACAGCCGGAATTACTGCTGTAGGTAGTGCTATCCTTCATGGTTGCACCAGTGGAGGTAATCAACAACCCACCACAGAAACTACTCCCACAACTCCTACTAATACCACACCAGCCACTGGAGATGGGCCAGAAGTAACTACCGCCAAACTTGGTTTTATCGCTTTAACTGACTCTGCACCGCTAATTATTGCTAAAGAAAAAGGCTTTTTTGATAAATATGGCATGACAGGAGTAGAAGTACTTAAACAAGCATCTTGGCCAGTAACTAGAGATAATATTGAATTAGGTTCAGGAGGCGGTGGTATTGATGGAGCGCACATCCTTACACCTATGCCTTATCAGATGACATTAGGTACTATAACCAAAACAAAACAACCAGTACCAATGTATATTTTGGCACGATTAAATACTAATGGTCAAGGAATTTCTGTGGCAGACAAATATAAAGATCTAAAAGTAGGGCTTGATAGTTCAGCGATGAAAGATACTTTTGCCAAAGCTAAAGCCGATGGGAAACAGTTAAGTTGTGCTATGACTTTTCCCGGAGGTACTCATGATTTATGGATGCGTTATTGGTTAGCAGCAGGGGGTATTAACCCTGATACAGATGTTTCAGTAGTTCCCGTACCTCCTCCCCAAATGGTGGCAAATATGAAAGTTGGTAATATGGAGGCTTTTTGTGTAGGTGAACCTTGGAATGCTCAGTTAGTTAACCAAAAAATTGGTTTTACTGCCTTAGTTACGGGTGAATTATGGAAAGATCATCCAGAAAAAGCCTTCAGTTTGCGCAAAGATTGGGTTGATGCTAATCCTAAAGCGGCTAAAGCATTATTAATGGCAGTTTTAGAAGCTCAACAATGGTGTGATCAACCAGAAAATGTTGAAGAAATGTGTCAAATTGTTTCTCAAGATAAATGGTTTAAAGTACCTTTTGAAGATATTATCGGACGTTCTAAAGGTACTATTGATTTTGGTAACGGTAGGGTAGAAGAAAACTTCCCTCAAGCTATGAAATTTTGGAGAGATAACGCTTCTTATCCTTTCAAAAGTCATGATTTGTGGTTTTTAACTGAAAATATCCGTTGGGGTTATATTCCAGCGGATACTGACACAAAAGCGTTAGTAGAGCAAGTTAACCGTGAAGACTTGTGGAAAGAAGCCGCTAAAGAATTAAAAGTAGCAGACGCACAAATTCCTGCAAATTCTTCTCGTGGAGTAGAAACTTTCTTTGATGGTACAAAATTTGATCCTGAAAATCCTAAAGCCTATTTAGATGGATTAAAAATCAAAAAAGCGTAAAAAAAATTAGGAATGAGTAATTATTAATTAGTAATTATTCTCCTTTTCAATTAAGCATATTTTCTTTTAGTTATTTATCTATAAATATAAAATAAATATTATGATTTCAAAAACTCAAAAACCATCAAAAGGGGTTAATATTTTAAATTCTATTCTCTATTCTCAAAACACCAGAAAAATAGTTGCTCCATTAGTGGCCTTATTTATTTTATTAGCAATTTGGCAAATATTATGTTCAGGGGAAACCCCAAATTTACCCGCACCAACTACGGTAATAAAAGAAACATGGAATCCTTATATTATTGATCCATTTTTTAATAATGGTGGTACAGATGTTGGTTTATTTTGGCAACTTTTAGCTAGTTTAAAACGAGTAGCTATTGGCTTTTCTTTGGCTACAGTAGTGGGTATTGCATTAGGTATTTTAATCGGTGCAAATCGTCTTGTTTATTCTGCTTTAGATCCCATTTTTCAAGTATTAAGAACTATTCCTCCTTTAGCATGGCTACCTATATCTTTAGCGGCTTTGAGACAATCTGATCCCTCTGCTATTTTCGTTATTTTTATTACCGCAATTTGGCCTATTATCATCAATACCACCGTTGGAGTTCAACAAATTCCTCAAGATTATAATAACGTTTCTAGGGTGTTAAAATTATCAAAAATGGAATACTTTTTCAACATCTTATTTCCTTCTACTGTACCTTATATTTTCACAGGCTTAAAAATTGGTATTGGCTTGTCTTGGTTAGCAATTATTGCCGCAGAAATGTTAGTAGGTGGTGTGGGCATTGGCTTCTTTATTTGGGATGCTTATAACAGTTCAAAAATGAGTCAAATTATTATTGCTTTATTCTATGTTGGAATCATTGGTTTATTATTAGATAGATTAGTGAGTTTTGTTGCTAGTTTAGTTGTACCTGAAGAACAAAAATAGTGAATAGTTGATAGTGAATAATTAATAGTTGATAACTCATAGTTATTTATTTCCTAATTCTTAATTCTTAATTCTTAATTCTTAATTCCTCATTACATTAAACTATGCAAAATTTTATTGAAATTGATCACGTTGACAAAATTTTCCCCCTTGCAAATGGCGGAGAATATATCGCTTTACGCAACATTAATTTGAAGATCGAAAAAGGAGAATTTATCTCTTTAATTGGTCATTCTGGTTGCGGTAAATCCACTCTTTTAAATATGGTGGCTGGTTTATCTAATGCTACTCATGGCGGTGTTATTCTTGAAGGGAAAGAAGTTACCGAACCAGGTCCTGATCGCATGGTAGTATTTCAAAACTATTCTTTATTACCTTGGTTAACGGTACGGCAAAATATCGCTTTAGCGGTTAACCGTGTCATGAATCACTATCCCGAAGCGCAAAGAAAAGCTATTGTTGAGGAAAATATCTCCATTGTCGGTTTAAAACACGCTGCTAATAAGAAACCTGGACAACTTTCTGGAGGTATGAAACAAAGGGTGGCCATCGCTCGTGCTTTATCAACAAAACCGAAAGTATTACTATTAGACGAACCTTTTGGGGCTTTAGATGCCTTAACGAGAGGGAATTTACAAGAAAGTTTGATGCGCATTGTCCAAGAAAATTGTGTTACTTGTGTTATGGTAACTCATGATGTGGATGAAGCATTATTATTATCTGATCGCATTGTAATGTTAACTACGGGACCAGAAGCTCATATAGGGCAAGTATTAGAAGTACCTATCCCCCGACCACGACAACGATTAGAAGTAGTAAATCACCCCAGTTATTATGGACTGCGTAACGAAATGGTTTACTTTCTCAATCAACAAAAACGCTCGAAAAAAGTTGGTGCAGTTACCGTTAATAAAGAAGTTATCCCCCGTAATGGCTTGGAAAAAATCAACCTCGATATTGGTTTTATTCCTTTAACTGACTGTGCACCGTTAATTGTAGCTAAAGAGAAAGGTTTTTTTGAGAACCACGGTTTAGAACAAGTGAACCTTATTAGAGAACCATCATGGCAAGAATTGGCTAGAGGAATTGCTGACGGGCGTTTAGATGCAGCTCAAATGGTGGCAGGAATGCCTTTAAGTATGACATTAGGTGCAGGAAATAATATTTCTATTCCTATGATTACTTCAATGGTACTTAGTCGCAACGGTAACGCCATTACATTAGCCAAAAAATTTCGAGAAATGGGAGTTACTAACCTCACCGAATTAAAAGAAGCTATTAACACAGCTCCCGATACAGTTCATACTTTTGGTATTGTACACCCTGCTTCTATGCACAACTTACTGCTGCGTTACTGGTTAGCTTCAGGAGGTATAGATCCCGATCAAGACGTTAATTTAACCGTCATTCCCCCCCCTCAGATGGTATCTAATCTTAAAGCAGGTAATATTGATGGTTATTGTGTGGGTGAGCCTTGGAATAGTCGTGCAGCACTAGAAGATTTAGGTTATGTCATTGCTACAGACTTAGATATTTGGGCAGGACATCCTGAGAAGGTTTTAGGGGTAAAAGAAGATTGGGTAGAAAAACATCCTCAAACTCACATCGCTTTAGTTAAGGCTTTGATTGAGGCTTGTGAATATTGTGACGATCGCCGTAACCGTGAAGAAATTGTCGAATTACTAAGTCGGGAAGAATATTTGAATATGTCGATGGAATATATCCGCTCTGGTTTTGTCGATGACTATAATTACGGTACAAAAATTGAGCCTTTATTGAGATTTAACCAATTTTATGTCAATAACGCCAATTATCCCTCTAGGGTAGAAGGGTTATGGATTTTAACTCAATTAGCGAGATGGGGTTATACCGACTTTCCCCGTAATTGGGTTGAAATTCTCGAACGAGTACGCCGTCCAGATTTATTCAATGAGGCTTGTCGTCAGTTAGGTATTCCTGATCTGGATAGCGAACCTCAAAACTTACAACTATTTGACAAGATGATCTTTAATGCAGATGATCCCGTTGGCTATTTAGAAAGGTTATCTATCCGCCGTGATTATAAGGTTTCAGAGATTTTAATTGATAGCCCCCCAGCCTCCAATTCTGGAGGAGTAAGACAATAAGTTCAAGTCCTCATATTTGGGGATTTAGGGGAATTTAGGGGAATTTTACTAATAAATACAATAAAAATTATGCAAAGTTTAATGAATACAGAAAATCACAAGACTAATATCTTAGAAAAAACTGCTTTCTTACATATTCAAGAAGTTTCCAAAGTATATCCTACTAACAACGGTGATTATGTCGTTTTAGATGGTGTCAATCTTACTGTCAATGAAGGAGAATTTGTCTGTATTATTGGCCATTCTGGTTGCGGTAAATCCACACTTTTAAATATGATTTCTGGTTTTAATCAACCTACCACTGGCACAGTAAAACTTAAAGATCGTATTATTGCAGAACCAGGTCCTGATCGTATGATGGTTTTTCAAAATTACTGTTTATTACCATGGAAAAATGCTTTTGATAACGTTTACCTTGCTGTTAATGCCGTTTATCCCCATAAAAATCAGCAAGAAAAATTAACCATTGTCGAGCAACATTTAGCCATGGTTGGTTTAACCGAAGCAGCGAAAAAAATGCCTCATCAATTATCTGGTGGTATGAAACAACGAGTTGCCATCGCTCGTGCTTTAGCTATTCGCCCTGAAATATTGATTTTAGATGAGCCTTTTGGCGCTTTAGATGCCATTACTAAAGAAGAATTACAGGAAGAATTATTACAAATTTGTCGAGAGTATAATTTAACCGTAATGATGATTACCCACGATATAGATGAAGCATTATTTTTAGCCGATAGACTCGTTATGATGACTAACGGCCCTAGAGCAAAAATTGGCGAAATCCTTAATATTCCTTTTTCTCGCCCTCGTAATCGCACACAAATCACTGAAGATCCTAGATACTATGAATTACGCAACTATGCTTTAGATTTCTTATTTAATCGTTTTGCTCATTCCGAAGATCCAGAGGATGATAATATTGAACTAGAACCTCAAAATAATAAACTCAAAATTGCAGGTATTGTGGGCGGTTTATTAGTAGCCGCCATAGCAGGATTTACCCTATTACAATCTTTTGGCGGTAATAGCGGACAATCACCCAATAAGACAGAACAAATTAGTAATTAAGATCTATTCAATAAAACTTTTGATGATTATACTTGACTAATTTAACAAAAATAAGTTATAATTATGAGTTGTGAGCTTTTGCGGATGTGGCGGAATGGTATACGCGCACGCTTGAGGTGCGTGTGGGCTTAGCCCTTGCGAGTTCGAGTCTCGCTATCCGCATATTCTAATAGAATAAATATTATGAGTTAACCTTTTTATTTCCTTAAAAACAGTCCTGTTATAGTCAAAGTATGAGGTATATTTCCCTTTTCCAATCCGCATTATGAGTCCGTTGTCGCCCCCTCAGCAGAACCTTAACATTGAAATCGTTTTACCATCAATATTTCCAGCATCCTTGTCACCCCCACAGATATAATTGACTTAATCAGAGGAGATATTGTTCATTGGTTAAATATCGAAGGTATAATTATCGAGTTCTATGACGTAGTCATAATACCTTCAGTTATTCGTGCTATGGCTATCGGTTTTAAAAATGAGGAAATTTGCCGAATAATTACCATGGGAGAAAAGTAATTAAAAAGAGACAGTAAAAAGGAGCAAAAACAAAATTTAAGTCCCCAAATTTGGGGATTCAGACGCATTACTATGGGGCAAACCCTCATTATTTAGAATCTTTCTTCCATAGGAATATAAGGCTGATTATGTTCTCCGATATATACTTGAGTAGGACGGAAAATACGATTAACGGCTAATTGTTCTTTCCAATGGGCTAACCAACCAGCTACCCTAGAAATGGCAAACATGGGAGTAAATAAATCAGTTTTGATGCCTAACTTACGATAAACTAATCCTGAGTAAAAATCGACATTGGCATAAATACCTTTAGTACCTAATTTTTCGGCTACGACTTTTTCTACTTCCAAGGCGATGTCATAATAATCATCATGACCCGTTAATTCAAATAATCGCTCAGCTAACTGTTGTAATATCTTCGCCCTAGGATCTTTTACTTTATAAACTCGATGACCGAAACCCATGATTTTCTGTTTATTTTCGATACATTTTTCAATATAAGGACGAACATTTTCGATAGTGCCGATTTCTTCTAACATAGATAAAACTTCTTCATTAGCACCACCGTGTAAAGGACCGGCTAATGTTCCCACCGCCGAAGCTACTACCGCATAAGGATCTGTAAGGGTAGAAGCCGTTACCATAGCCGAAAAAGTAGAGGCATTCATGGTATGTTCAGCATGAAGCATTAAACAAACATCAAATATTCTCGCTTCCAATGGTTCGGGCTCTTTTTCTGTAAGCATATACAAAAAGTTGGCAGAATAATTTAAGTTATCATTAGGTTTAACAGGATCATTTCCGTTGCGCATTTGAGCAAAAGCCGCTACCATCGTGGGAATTTTCGCTAATAAACGGACTACCGCATCTCTAATATATTCATCTTTAGCTAAAGCTCGACGAGAGTAAAATAAACCTAAAGCGGCCGCCGAAGTTTGTAAAGCATCCATGGGATGACCACTTTCAGGAAAACATTTCATCATATCCCGAATATGATATTTAATACGCCGATGATTATTAATTTCCTCTTGAAAAATAAGTAATTCTTCCTTAGTGGGCAATTTACCCCAAATTAGTAAATAAGCGGTTTCGATAAAAGTACTTTTTTGGGCTAATTCTTCAATATTAATGCCCCTATATTCTAAAATACCGTTTTTACCATCCACAAAACTAATACTTGATTGGGCAACAGGTACTCCCTCTAAACCGGGTTGATATTCGCAAAACGCCATATTTATACCTCAATAATAAAATTTAAAATAATAGTGAAATTAATTCATTAGGTATCCCACAAAAGTCATCTAAGATACGAAAATATCAACTGACATCATCAAATAAAGGTGTTTAATCCAGATTTTTTTTAAGATAATACTTTAATTAGTAATCCATTTTGGACCTGCTAACAAAAATAACTCACTTGTACCGATGGGATTCGATAAATCTAGTAAATCTAAACCAATAATACCAGCTTTTTTGAGGATTAATTTTCCTTGAATTTCTCCCCAAATCAATAACTCTGTCCAATTAGTAAGATCTGGTTGATGTCCTACCAATGCAATACTATTACTATCCTTATAATCAGAATTTTGTAGCCAATTAATCCACTCTAAGATATTTCCTTCGGGTTTTAAGGCTGAATGTTCGATAATTTGAGAAGTTAATTTTCCTTGTTGCAGAATAATAGCCGTTTCTTTTGCTCTGGTATAAGGACTACTAATAATTACATCAAACTTTATTTTCAATGTTGATAATTTTTGAGTAACTTTTTGAACTCTTGTTATTCCTTTACTGGTTAAAATTCTTTCAGGATCATTTTCTTCTATGTTCCTAGATTCTGCAATACCGTGACGAATTAAGTATATTTTCATATCATAATTTTATTATAAATTTAGTTAAAGCTCATTGTTAACTTTCACCTGTCAACTGTCAACTATTAACTATCATTGTTACCGAACTTTAGGAAAAGAAATCCCTCCTGACGGGGGAGAATGAATTAATGAATGGAAGTCCTCACACTTGGCGATTTAGGGGCGTATAGAACCCATTTGGGATCTATTGTGAAAACCTTATGAAATAAGTCTTACAGTCAAAGTCAATATTTTTCTACAATATTGACTGAATAATGATTCTAGGAAAAATACCAAATGGACTCTATATTAACAAATGACCACAATTATTAAGATTTCGAGACCTAAGCTACAAAAGGTTATCGTATTTCTACAAAAAATATTAATATAGTATTTATAGCTCTTTGTATTTTTTATATTAAGTAGTAAAAATAATGACTAAATTAAATCAAGCGATCGCCCAAGCCGAAGTATTCCTGCTGAAAACCTCTCTCAATGACAGTCTCGAAGTAAACTTAACCACCGCTTTTGGTGAAAATTACAATGTTACCGTAGCTAATAATATATTCTCCTCATGGCGTAACGGTGATTTCAGTAATTTACCAAAGATTGAAGTAATCAGTAGTGATATTTTAGGAAATGCACGGGGTGCTTATGCTAGTAGTACTAATACCATAACATAAACTTTGGCAACACTACACCCTCATCTGTTACTCTGAGCGTCAATCCAGCTCTTGTTACTGAAGATGGTACGGATAATTTAGTTTACACTTTTACTCGTACAGGTAATCTTACTAACACATTAACGGTTAACTATAATATTAGTGGTACGGCTAATAGTAGTGACTATACAGGTGCTACTATCGGAAGTGGTAAAACTATTACCTTTGGTGCTGGGTTAAGCACAGCAACCTTAATGATAGATCCTACTGAGGATACTACCATTGAACTGAACGAAACTGTAGCCTTAACTTTGGTATCGGGTACGGACTATATCATTGGTACAACTACTCCCGTTGTGGGAACTATTATTAATGATGACCCGAAGATATTATCGATTAATAACGTCATTGTTATAGAAGGACAACAATCTGAGGCTATACTTACTATCAGCGTCAATTATACTAGTCCTTTACCAATTACTTTTGACTATATCACGACACCTATTAACGCAACGGCTAATACTGACTACATAAGCAAGACAGGCACGTTAACGATAGCCAGGAATACTACTTCAACTACGGTTAGTATTCCCATCCTTAACGATAATCTCAATGAGGCTGATGAATCCTTTATCATCACCCTTTCCAATCCTGTTAATGCGATTATTGATCCTGATACTAGAATCGGTGAAGTAACCATTACAGACACCTTACCAACTCGCATCACTCGGACATTACCCCCCAAGGTCGAAAATTTAAAACTGAATGGGATTAGTGCCATCAATGGTACAGGGAATGCGGGGAATAACATAATTACGGGAAATAGTGCCAATAATCGCCTCAATGGTGGTGTCGGTAATGATACTTTAATCGGTGGTACTGGCAATGATTCTCTGGTCGGTGGTGCTGGTTTAGATTTCTTCCGTTTTAACTCAACTTCTGAAAAAGTAGATCGTATTACTGATTTTAACGTTATTAATGACACAATTTTAGTTAGTCTCAGTGGTTTTGGTGGTAATTTCTCCGTAGGTGCATTAACTACTAATCAGTTTACCATTGGCTCATCGGCTACTACTTCCGAACAACGTTTCTTCTACAATTCTAGTAATGGTGGATTATTCTTTGACTCTGATGGTAATGGTGCAACGGCGGCGGTACAATTTGCCACTTTAAATACTGGTTTAGCATTGACTAATGCTGATATTGTCGTGGTGTAATAATGCACTGATGAAATAATTTTGTAAGTTTGTGGGCATTGCCCACCCTACTAACCATCATAAAAATTAACAAAAAAGAATAATTCATTATGGATAATAGATTAAGAAAAATTGACAATAGTGATCAATAATAGAATTACTACTTAAAGTACTCAATCAAGATATTAAAAAAGCATGAAAACAGGTATAAACCAAATATTAGAAACTTTTACAGAATTTGTTAGTACTCATGATTATCAAAATAATCCTATTTTAAGTGTTTATGTAGATATTGATTCCACTAATCCTAATAATAGAAAAGAACAACCTGCATGGCAGATAGAATTAAAAAACGAATTAAAAAGAATTGAGTCACAATTAGATCCTGAAGAAATGAAGCGTTGGGATAATCAGAAAATTTGGTCTGATACTGAACGTATGGTAATGGATTATTTAGAAACTGAAAAACCCACAGGAAGATCCGTTGTTGTTTTTACTGATTTTAAAGATATAATCGGCGTTGATTTACCCGTAACCATGAAAACCGCTATTTATTATGGATTACCACAAATCAAGCATCTTTTATTTGCTCTTGATCAGTATAAAGAATATTCTGCCATCCTTTTTTCAGGTGATCAAGGGAGAATCGTAGAAGTATTTTTAACTAGATCTACTAATGAAGTCAAAATAGAAACAGAACACGAGTTATCTCGTCGATTCGGACGTAAATCTCAAACCCTCGCTAGCGATCGCCGTGACAGAGAATTTGAACTCCGTTTCATCAGAGAAATGGCTACAGAAATTAATGAATATTTCCTTGATCATTTAGAAGATTCTCGCATTGTTTTTGGCGGTAATTTACAACAAGCAGCAAAAATTAAAAATGCCCTTAATCCCGCCGTTAGAGATTTAGTTGTGGCTATTGAAGCAATGGACTTCAAACTTCCTGATAACGAAATTGCTGACATTGTTCGCCCTATAGCCTATGCCTATGAACAAGATCATGATGTGATGGTGGTAGAAAACTTAATCTATCATTTCAATAAAAATGGTACTGCGGTAATTGAAAAACAAGGTGTAGAAAGAGCTCTAAGTGAAGCTAGAGTAAAAACTTTAGTACTTCCTTATCCTATGGATACCGAAGAATTTGACGCTCTCATTGTTCAAGTTATTTTATCTGGCGCACAAATTGAATTTGTATATGGCGAAGGTGCAGAAAAATTAAAACAATATGGTGGTATTGGAGCAGAACTTTACTATTCTGTAAGATAATTAACCATTAGAAGGGTGAAATCCTTTCACCCCTACAGGTTTTTCATGATTGTTAAACTTTGGCGAAAACCCACTACTTTCCCAATAATAGCGATAGCTGGAGCAGTAAAACCAGTTTTTTCTACTTGATCAAGAATATCCTTTAAAGTACCATATAATTCTTCTTGTTCTGGTGTTGTACCCCAGCGAATTAAGGCAATTTCGGTTTTTTCCTCTAAACCAGCCTTAATCAATTCGGGGATAATATAGCTTAAATTATGAATCCCCATATAAATAACGATGGTTTCTGAACCAAGGGCGATGGCCTTCCAATTAACTTCAGGGCGATATTTTCCAGCTGATTCATGACCAGTGACAAAAGTAACCGATGAACTATAACCCCGATGGGTAACAGGAATATTTGCATAGGCAGGAGCAGCAATACCAGCAGTAATACCCGGTACAACTTCCACATCAATTCCCTCGGCGATTAAATCTGCCATTTCTTCTCCACCCCGTCCAAAAACGAAAGGATCTCCTCCTTTCAAACGTACAACGATAGCGTGTTGTTTTGCCTTTTCAATCAATAATTGTGTAGTATCTGATTGTAATAATGAGTGATTTCCTCTACGTTTACCTGCGTCAATTTTTTCCGCATAAGGGTTAATCATTCCCAAAATTTCTGCACTTACTAAGGCATCATAGATAACCACATCTGCTAATTCAAGAAGAGTTTTACCCTTAATTGTCATTAATCCTAGATCTCCAGGTCCTGCACCCACTAAGTAAACTTTACCAACTTTTTGAGACTCGTTTATGATCATTTAATAACCTGAAATCAATTTATACTTTAACTTTTTTTGTCAAATATATTAGGTATTTATCTGGAAAATATTGTCATAGCTAAATTTTAAATAACTCATGATTATTAGTTTGAGCTAATTTTAATAAACCATCGATAGATAAATCCTCGTCAATCATTAACCAATGAATACCATAACCAGCAGGAGATATTTGATAAAGATTCCGTTCGGTTTCCGTTGCCTTTAATAATTTCTGAGAAATAGAGATTAAAGGGAAACGATAAACTTTACCATTAATGGATAAACATAAATTATCACCGTCAAAATTAACCTCTTTTACTTGATGAATTTTTTTCATTATCTGTTTGTATCTCCATGAAAATTGTTCCAAGCCTCGACTAAATCATCAAAATTTTGATAAATAATCTTCTTAATTTCTCTAACATCTTTGTTATTCATACCGTATAAATAAGCCTCTCTAATATCATAAAAATCAACATCTAACCAATATTTACATTCTTTATCTGCTTTTTGGCAATGAATATGGATTGGTTCATTTCCTTCGTTAGCATAAAAGAATAAACGCCAACCTTTAAAGTATAAAACCGTTGGCATAGTTTAACGATTCTTCCTACACATTTTATTTAATTTTTTTGATAAGTTTATCATTCTTTTTAAAGTAGCAAAATCTGAGTATAATAAGCAACGATTGCCAAAATTTATGAAACTATCCATGAGCGTTAATTGGGAAACCGTTGGAACTTACGAAGATATATTGTATTTTAAATATGATGGAATCGCAAAAATAGTTATTAATCGCCCTCATAAACGTAATGCTTTTCGTCCGCAAACTGTATTTGAACTTTACTCAGCTTTTTGTGATGCGAGAGAAGATCAACGTATTGGAGTAATTTTACTTACAGGTGCAGGCCCTCACAGTGATGGGAAATACGCTTTTTGCTCTGGTGGTGATCAAAGTGTTAGAGGTAAAGCAGGATATGTTGGTAATGATGGAGTACCTCGTTTAAATGTTTTAGACTTACAAAGACTAATTCGCACTATTCCTAAAGTTGTTATTGCTTTAGTAGCAGGATATGCTATCGGTGGTGGTCATGTATTGCACTTAATTTGTGATTTGAGTATCGCCGCAGATAACGCTATTTTCGGGCAAACTGGCCCAAAAGTAGGCAGTTTTGATGGTGGTTTTGGGGCTAGTTATCTCGCTCGTGTAGTAGGACAAAAAAAAGCCCGTGAAATTTGGTTTTTATGTCGTCAATATAATGCAGAAGAAGCCTTAGAAATGGGCTTAGTTAATATTGTTGTACCTGTGGAAGACTTAGAAACCGAAGGCATAAAATGGGCTCAAGAAATCCTTGAAAAAAGTCCTACGGCTATTCGTTGTTTGAAATCCGCTTTTAATGCTGATTGTGATGGTCAAGCAGGAATACAAGAACTAGCTGGTAATGCTACTTTATTATATTATCTCACAGAAGAAGGTACAGAAGGAAAAGAGGCATTTTTGGAAAAGCGATCGCCAGATTTTCGTCAATATCCTTGGCTACCCTAACAAACCTGAGTCAACCATAAAATTTTGAGGGGAGGAGATAGGAATAATGAGTAATTAATTTCTAATTTCTAAAGCCTTTATTCTAAGAGGTTTTTAATCTCGAACTCAGGTTAACAAAGGTAAAGAGTTTGTGAAATTTTTGATTAATTTGAAAAGATAAAAATTAAGGGAAATTTAGCTTAACGAGATGGTTTAACAAAAATGGAGAAAGAAGTCCCACGCTCTATTTTTCGTTAAAAAACCGCCCATGAAATGAGCGTGGGATGAATTTTGACAGTAAAATAAC
>JAACUG010000048.1 GCA_009993045.1 Cyanobacteria bacterium CG_2015-22_32_23 | reverse complement strand
AAAAGGCGGACGTAAGTCGGTTTTGGGGCATGAGCCTGTGAAGTTAGAAGCTAACACTGTAATCTTCGATTCAGTGTGAGTAGTTCACGCAATGTCTTGTATCGTCCTTATAATTTAGTAATGATCAATAATTTTCCTTCTGAATCAAAACCTTGGTGGAATCGCCCTCTTTTCGGAGGAGTAAGTTTTATCGAAAGAATTTTAGGGGCATTAAATCCACAACAAGTGCCTGAATTAGCATTGTCATTACATGATACAGAATTAGAAGAATTAGAGAGAATTGTACCAACTTTACGAATGCTAGATAATGAGCAATACTCTGCTGAATTTCTATTATTTATGAGTATTAAACATAAAATAGACAATAATTTAGATGACTATAAAGGTTTACAAACATTCATTAAAATTTTTATTTTTGCCAGTAAAAATATTCATCATTTTCGGACTATTAATAGAATTGAGTTAGATTTTCAGGGGAAAACTCAAGTAGATTTATATAACTTAATTGAAGAACAATTAAATACTAATTCAGATCCGATACTTTTTAAACAACTTGTGACCATAGAAATTGAAAAACTTTGTAAAATAATTCATAATGAGCCTACAAAAAAAGCTCTATTATCATATCAAACTGCTTTAAATGCCATTGAAGAAGATCCTATGGGATTAAGTTTATTACTTTTATTTAAAAAATATCACATTTCTGATTATACAATTTTTAATACCACTAATATTATTCTTAAACAACTAAAAAAACAAGACTTAAGTAACTTAAAAGCCTTAGTTTTAATGGTAAAAGTTAATTATGAAGAATTAGATAAATTAGGGCAATTAATTGGAATTCCTCACAATGAAACCCAATTTATTACTTATGCAAAAATTCTTCAATATATTGCTTTATTATCTCGCTATGAAAATAATATTTATCGTTTTCAGCAATTAATAGAAAATGTTAATAAGTGGCATAAACATTATTTAACAATCTTAGAAATTAGACACGAATATCCTAGTCATAAATATCGAGTTTCTCCTAAATTTATTGAAAATATACCCGGAGAATCTATCTACTTTAAATATCAAGATTATATAAGAATAACTGAATCATTATAATTGGTCTTTTTAACTTATAATTAAGATAATAAGCAATGTAAATCTCAATAATTAGAGTGTGATGGAAAATAGTAAATCACAAAAAAATCTTGAACCTTGGTGGAATAGACCACTATGGGGTGACAGAAGTATGTTAGACAAAATTGAATCTATCATTCATAAAGAACATGATAAAATACCTCAAGAAGTGATAGATCATCATCAAGCAGTATTGGCAGAAATCAAATTATTAGCACCCATTGCAAGAGCATTAGATAGTGATAAATTTACAGAATCAGACTTTCTCGATTTTGTCAAAGTTAGTAACTTATTCGCTAAGGAAGTAGGAGAATATAAAGGTTTAAGAAATTATGTGGCTTTATTTCGTGTGGCAGTAGAAGCAAAAAATAGTTTTCTAACTATCGAACAAATAGAATTATCTTATCGTAGTAGTAAGCAACAAGAATTTTATAATTATGTTTTAACTCTTCTCGAAAAACAATTATCTCCAGCAAAATTTATCAATTTATTAGAAGAGAAATTAGCACAAATTTTACCTGATATTTCTACTGAAGAAGGAAAAAATGCTGTTAATATTTACGCTGATACATTAAAAACTGTTGCCCGTCAAGATGAGCTAGGATTAAGACTAATTTTCTTATTTAAAAAATATCAACTTGAAGATTTTTCTCTTTTACGAGTTATTTCTGATATGGTAGAATATTTACTAGGTAGAGATTTGAGAGATTTTCAAGATATTGTAATTTTAGTAAAAGCTAATGAAAAAAAATTTCAGCAACTAGGAAAAATTATCGAATTACCCATAGAAAAAACTAGCTATGAAGATTATGCTAGAATGCTTCAATATATCGCTCTTAAACAAAAACATCAAAATTCTTATTTACAATTCCAAAGGCTTTTAGAAATATTAACTCAATGGTTTCATTTTTATTTAATTATTCAAGATCTTCGAGAGCATTATCCTGAATCACAATTTGAAGCTCCTCCAGAATTTAAACAATCTATCTCTGGATTAGAAATTTATCTCAAATATAAAAGTGTTTTAATGAAATCATAAGCATTAATTACTACTACATAAAAATAGAATTAATTGTTGATTTAAGGTGTTAAGTATCAGGGTTGAAAAAACTAATCATTCGCCAGTTATTGGCTATTAAAAAGCTGAATCCAAGAATTTAGAACAACTTTACTTTTTTTTGAAAATGAACCTTTTGCACCCCTTCAACGTCTAAAAGAGTGTATCAGCAAAAAATAAAGGTGATGAAAGTCTTAGCTAATAATCATGGTGAGATGACTGATTTGGAGTTAGTGCGAAAATGCCAAAAAGGCGATGAAAATTCTTTTCGTTTACTTTACCAACGGTATCAACACAAAGTTAGGGCTACTTTATATCAATTATGCGGTAGCGAATTACTCGATGATTTACAACAGGAGGTATTTTTAAAAACTTGGAAAGCATTACCTAAGTTACGAGAGGCAAAATACTTTTCTACATGGCTTTATCGTATTTGTTGGAATGTGGCTTCAGATCATAGTTTAGCTCGTAAGCGAGATCATCATCGTCAAGTAGCTCAAACAGATCTAGTAAAGCAGAAATCTCGCAATCACCATCAAACGGATTTATTACAATTGCATTATCAGGAGTTGATACAATCAGCTTTGCAAAATCTAAATCTCGAACATCGTGCAGTAGTCGTATTACATGATTTGGAAGATATGCCTCAAAAGGAAGTTGCCGAAATTCTTTCTATTCCCTTAGGTACAGTTAAATCAAGATTATTTACCGCCCGAAAAAGTTTACGTCAATTTTTGGAATTACAAGGAGTTAATTTATGAAGAAAACTACCTCTAATGAAGATGAAGAATTAGTGGATTTTTTGAAAACTTATTGCCCCACGACTCCAAAAGAAACAAAACCTTGTGAAGAATTGATTATGAGAGTAATTGCTACACCCTTAACATATTCTTCCCACAAAGCAAGATTTAGATCATCCTTAAGGTTTCTTTCTTGGGGTTGGTTATTACCTAGCACTCTGATTACCAGTTTATTGATTATCAGTGCTTATGTATTTAATGTCAATCAAAAATCATCTCCCCAAATAGCTACAAAAACCGAAGACTTAGAAACCTTTATGGTTAAGAGTTGGTATGGCTCAATGGCTCAAGAAATCGAGTTTCAGTATGTTACTACTGTTGGAGATGAAAACAATTAACTATCAAACTTATTTTCAATTCATTTTTAAAAATATTAGGAGAAAATCCATCATGAAATACCTTCTCGCTTTCGCTACTTTAACCACTGTCGGTATTAGTTTTAATGCAGTAGCCGCCGAAAAACCTCAAATTAATTCTGTTTCTTTTCCTATGGAAATCTCTCAAAATAACACTACTCCAAGTCCAAAACAACCACGAGGAGAAGGAAGAGGAAGAGGTAATGGCGATCGCCTTATGGAAAGACTCAATCTTACTGCTGAACAACAAAAGCAAATGGAATCTATCCGTAATAAATATCAACCTCAAATGACCAGTCTTAGAGAACAAATTACTGTGGAAAGAGATAAAATGTCCACGATGCTCAAAAATAATGACTCACAAAATAACTTGCGATCACAACATCAGAAAATTAGTACTATGCAAGAAAAAATGAATAATTTACGCTTTGAAAGTATGTTAGAAGCAAGAGAAATTTTAACACCACAACAAAGACAACAATTTTCAGAAAATATGGATGGAAGAAGAGGTAACAAAGAAAGAAAACAAAAATAAAAAGTAATTTAATCTTGAATCAAAACATAAAAAATATCCCAATATTGAACCATAATGAGTTAAGATTCTTAACAAAGAAAATTTTAAAATAAATCAAGAATCAAGGAGATATTTATGGCTTTAGTTCCCATGAGGTTATTGTTAGATCATGCCGCAGAACATGATTACGGTATCCCTGCATTTAACGTCAATAACTTAGAACAAATTTTGTCCATTATGGATGCGGCTAACGAAACTGATAGCCCCGTCATTTTACAAGCATCTCGTGGCGCTCGTAGTTATGCAGGAGAAAACTTCCTCCGCCATCTTATTTTAGCAGCAGCCGAAACCTATCCTCATATTCCCATCGCTATGCACCAAGATCATGGTAATAGCCCTGCTACTTGTTATTCAGCTATCCGTAACGGTTTTACTAGCGTTATGATGGATGGTTCATTACAAGAAGATGCTAAAAGCCCTGCTACCTTTGAATATAACGTTAACGTTACTGCAAAAGTAGTGGAAGTCGCTCACGCTGTAGGGGCTAGTGTTGAAGGTGAATTAGGGTGTTTAGGTTCTCTCGAAACTGGTATGGGTGAAGCCGAAGATGGTCACGGTTTTGAAGGTAAACTAGATCATTCTCAGCTTTTAACAGATCCTGATGAAGCGGTAGAATTTGTAGAAAGAACTCAAGTTGACGCTTTAGCTGTTGCTATTGGTACAAGTCATGGTGCTTATAAATTCACTCGTAAGCCTACTGGAGAAATTCTTGCTATTAGTCGTATCGAAGAAATCCACGCTAAATTACCTAATACTCACTTAGTAATGCACGGTTCTTCTTCTGTACCTCAAGAATGGTTAGAAATGATCAATAAATACGGTGGAACTATTCGTGAAACCTACGGCGTACCTGTAGAAGAAATCCAAAAAGGTATTAAAAGTGGTGTTCGTAAAGTAAACATTGATACTGATAATCGTTTAGCTATTACCGCAGCTATTCGTGAAGCGGCATTTAAAGATACTTCTAACTTCGATCCTCGTCACTTCTTGAAACCCTCTATCAAATACATGAAACAAGTATGTTTAGAGCGTTATCAACAATTCTGGACTGCTGGAAATGCTAGTAAAATTAAACAAGTTAGTCTTGATGATTTTGCGAAAAAATATGCTAAAGGTGAATTAAGTTCTACCAGCAAAAAAACCGTAGTTGTTTAATTACTGTTTTCTAAATTTATGCTTTAAATCCCCAACTTTGGGGACTTTTTTTTATCTTTTTTCTACACATAAAAACTTATAATTTTTTGTCCTTTTTTTACTTCTAAAAATTTTCTTTTTTAACTTAATTTACTGATGATAAAAATTCCTCTTCCTTCTCCATTAATTTTAGATAATTTATTGCGTGATTGGCTTTTAGAAGATATTGGTAGAGGCGATCGCACTACGGACTGTATTTTTCCTGAAGATAGCCAAAAAGGAAAAGCCTATTGGTTGATAAAAGAAGAAGGAGTGATGGCAGGATTATCCATAGCTGAAAGAGTATTTAAGTTATTAGATAATCAGATAAAATGGCATAATTTGGCTTCAGAAGGGGAAAAATTGCCAAAAAATACCAAAATTATGGAAATAGAAGGCAAAATATCAGCTTTACTCACAGGGGAAAGAGTTGCACTTAATTTGGTGATGCGTTTAAGTGGCATTGCAACTATGGCAAAAAAATATGTGGAAGCCATAGAAGATTATCCCGCTAAATTGGTTGATACTCGTAAAACAACCCCCGGATTAAGAATTTTAGAAAAATATGCTTCTCAAGTAGGAGGCGCCATTAATCATCGTCTGGGTTTAGATGATGCAGTAATGATTAAAGATAATCACATTCAAGGCGCAGGAGGTATTTCTCAAGCCGTCAAATTAATTCGCCAAACAATGCCTTATCCTTTAACTATCGAAGTAGAAACTACTAACTTAAAGGAAGTTAAAGAAGCGATCGCCAATCAAATAGAGATTATTATGTTAGATAACATGGATATAAAAACCATGAGGAAGGCAGTGGAATTGATTAGAAAAGAAAATCCTTTGATTAAAATAGAAGCCTCTGGTAATGTTACCCTTGAGAACATTCAGGAAATTGCCGCAACAGGAGTTGATTATATTTCAACAAGTGCTACTATAACAAGATCTCCTTGGTTAGATATTAGTATGAGGTTTGATTAAGAATAAGTTAATTGAGAAGATTAGGATAAAGTATTTTTCCTATGCCTTTCATAAAGTAAATGTACAATTAATTTTGCCTACTTAATTATTACTGTATTCTTTGAGGATTAAGTTCGTATAATTTAGCCTCTGTTGCTTTAAATTCTTCATAGTAATAAGTCATTTTTATAAAGTCTTTTTCTTGATTTAATTGTGACATTTGTTGTTGACAATATTGGTTATATTTTTCTAGTTTAATTGTCTGTAAAAGAGCAATTTGTCTTTGAATATAATCTGCTGGTTGAAATAAAATTTGTTCATCATTTTCACTAAGATGAAAGATATTAGTTAATTTTTCCGCTAAATCAGGATGATTAACTATATTTTCTTGTACCGTTATTAACAAATTATTATGAGTGTTATTTTCCGTTAAATTCTCTAATACTAAATTAATTTCTTGCCATAGAAAACGATAATATTTAATACTAAAAACTAAATCTTTATCATCTAACTCATTAACAATAATTTCTCGATAATCAGGACAATGAAGATAAATTAATAATAACAAAAATTCAGCTTTTTCTACTTCTTTATTTTGGGATGATTTACCATCAACTTTAGAAGATTTTTTATTATTATATGGATTATGATAATTTTTTTTAAGGGAAAATTGTAAATTCTGACGAATAGATTTAAACTCTTGAGAATTTAGCCCTGAGTACTGACTTCTTTTAGTACTTAGAGTTTCAGCACACCGTGTTAGATAAAAGTCTTTCGTTGACTCGTTACTGATTTTAGTTAGTAATTTTAAAATTGATTGAAAAGCTAAATTATAATCACTACTATTTTGTAAGTTTCTATTATTGATGATTTGTTCAATTTCCCAATCTAACCACAGAGGTGAATTTTTTATTAACTCTCTATATTTGGTTATAGAATCTGGGGATGATTTAAGAAATTCATCGGCATCTTTCCCATTAGGAATCGTTAAAACTTTTAGATTGATTTGTCCGCTATATACTAAACTTTCTACTTCTTTTATTACTCTCTCTGTGGCTTTTACCCCTGCTATGTCTGCATCAAAGTTTACTATTATTGTTTTTGATTCACTATAGCGAGATAATAATTTTATATGTTTCTGCGTCAATGCTGTTCCCAACACCGCTACTGCATTACTTACCCCGTTCTCGTGAAGGGCGATCGCATCAAAGTAACCTTCAACTACGATAACTTTATCTTCTTGAGCAATAGTTTTTTTTGCAAAATTTAAGCCATACAAAGTTTGACTTTTGGAGAATAAGGGGGTATCGGGGGAATTTAAGTATTTGGGTTCATTCCCGTCTAAACTTCTAGCACCAAAAGCGATAATTTTACCATTAGCATCTTGGATGGGTATCATTAAGCGATTACGGAAATAATCAATATAGCCCTCTCCTTTGGTTCTTTTTCTAATTAATCCTGTTTGTTCGACTAGGGTGACGGGATAATGTTTGACTTCTACTAAGTAGTGATATAGGGTATCCCATCCATCAGGGGCGTAACCAAGTTTAAATTTTTCTATATTGTCAGGGGATAGGTTGCGCTGGTCTTTGAGATATTTTAGAGCGTTAGTGCCTTCTTCTTTGGCTAAGCTGTGTTGATAAAAACTGGTGGCAACGGCTAAAATTTCATAGAGTTGTTCTCCCGTTGAAATTTGTTT
The DNA here is from genome assembly GCA_009993045.1 of Cyanobacteria bacterium CG_2015-22_32_23. Taxonomy (GTDB): domain Bacteria; phylum Cyanobacteriota; class Cyanobacteriia; order Cyanobacteriales; family Cyanobacteriaceae; genus Geminocystis. The sequence goes on along the minus strand of JAACUG010000048.1, from coordinate 12,691 downwards.
TTGGATTTTTTGTTGGTCTTCCTCGGCTAAGGTTTTGATGGGTACTTGATAGCGTGAAGCTAAATCTAATACTACGTCTTTAAAGGATTGCTTGTTTATTTCCATTAAAAACTTGATTGCCCCACCCCCTGCACCGCAACCAAAACAATAATAAAGTTGTTTGCTAGGGTTTACGCTAAAACTAGGAGTTTTTTCATCGTGGAAAGGGCATAACCCTAATAAATCATGACCTTTTTTTTGCAATACCACATATTCGGAGACTACATCAACTAATTCAACCTTATCTTTAATTTCGGCGATAGTATCTGGATGAAGACTAATATTTCTCACGATAATAAAAAGATTTAAAAAGTTAACTTAGTTTTATTATGACCATAAATCAACACAAAATTAAGCTAAAGTTTCAGGCTGGTATCCTAAACCACGACTAAATTCTTCTCGAAAATTCTGAATGCGATTAAAATTAGGTTTTCCGTAAGAAACAATAACTACTTGATAATTTCTCATGACATTTATCACTGATTCACCTATATCTAAATTCCAAAATACCATTTGTAGCTTCATGTTAACATTAAATTTTGTGCCTAATTCTGATAAAAAGGCTTTAACGTTAGCATCTTCTTGACATGACAAAAAGAAAGGTATTCTTATTCTTACTATCCAACCATTAATTTGATGAATAACCGTCAACGAAGCAGAAGAAAGAAATGGCATTGTTTCAAAATAATTTACAATCCTCAAAGTAACACTAGCATTAGAGAGAAAATAGACATATTCCATTTTGATTTATTCCTACTCAAAAATAATGACAAATTGAGGATTAATACTGAATATCGATAACAAATTAACAAGTTTTGCCAATCTTAAATCATTTTTATCGTAATAATCTTCAATTTTCTTTTATTATCTCTAATATCTAATTCTGACGATAAGGGTTAAACACCTCTTTCTTTAATCATAAATCTGGGTAAAGTTCCCCATTCTTTTATTTGTTACAAAAGCGAACATTATCTTTGATCTATTTATTATTCATAATTTATTCACTATTTTCTATGACAGTATAAAAGTATTTATTTTTCCCTCTCGATTAATAATGAGTGCCTGATTTACGATAATGTACGGCGGTTATCCCATTATCTGATAATAGTTTTCCATTTTTGGCGATCGCATAAATTACCCAATGATCACCACATTCAAGACGTTTACTGACTTCACATTCAATATAAGCCAAAGCGGAGGATAAAATAGGACAACCATTTTCAGAAGATTGAGATTCAATATTAGCAAAACGATCTTCCCCTGGGGCAAAAGGTTTAAGAAAATGTTTCATTAATTCGATGTGTTTACCTTCTTCGAGGATATTTAATACAAATTGACTACCTATAGGTAACAAAGATTCAATAGCCCTTTCTTTCGCCACTGCCACAGTAAAACCGGGAGGATTAAAGGTTGCTTGAGAAACCCAAGAAGCCACCATTGCTCCTTTTAGATCATGTCGTTTAGTGGTGACAATACATAGAGAACCTACAATACGACCTAATGCTTGTTCTGTGCGAGCGCTTAAAGAATTATCCGCAGATTCTTTTGGTTTAAGGGCTTTTTTACGTTTTTTCAAGGCTTGAGCAAAATCTGTACCTGCTTCCTCACAAGTCTTTAATATCTCCTCAGTGGGCTTAAATTTAACTCTGATGGTATCAAAACCGAAGCGATAACCCCCATCTTTGAATTTAGATTCTAACAGATCTATGGCTTCTCCACTCCAACCAAATGAACCAAAAACTCCAGCTAATTTGTTACTATCGGCGTTGGCTAAAGCGATTCCTAAAGCACTTTGAATTTGAGTGGGGGCGTGTCCTCCTAATGTCGGTGATCCGAATATAAAGCCATCACATTGTTGAATTGCTGTTTTAATTTCTTCACTCTTGGCAAACTCAGCGTTAATAGATTCTACCCTAACTCCTGCTTTCGTTATACCACGAGCGATGGCATTAGCTAAAATAGCGGTATTACCGTAAGCTGAGGCGTAAATTAAGGCAACATTGAGGCTTTGATTTGCCACCGTTTCTAACCATTGACTATATAACCCCGTTAATTCTGTTAAACCATATCTTACCAAAGGGCCATGAGAAGTAGCATAAATATGAGCATTTTTTGGTTGGATTTTTTCTATAGCTTTAACGATTTGTGTGCCATAGGGTGCAATAACGCAATCAAAATAATAACGTCTATCTTCTTGATAAATTTTCCAACCTTCATCTAATATTTGATCACCACAAACATGGGCAGAAAATAACTTATCAGTATAGAAAATTTTACTATTATTATCGAAGGTTAAAAGTTGATCAGGATAACGAGGATTAGGTGTTGTAATTAATTCTAAAATATGTCCTTTTCCTAAATCTAATTCATAGTCATTTTTGACTGAAATAATATTTAAACTATTTGTTGTAATTGTTTCAGAATAAGTATTATTAAAGATTGTTTGTAAAGATTTTGCCCCAGTATTAGAGGTAATAAAAGTTATATTTGGAGCTTTTTTTAATAAACTATTTATAGTAGTACAACGATTAGGATTAACATGACCTAAAATAACATAATCAATTTTATTTAAAGGAATTCTTTGATCTAATGCACTAAGGAAAATATCAGTAAAAGATTCCCCCGGAGGATCAATTAAAGCTATTTTATCACCTTCAATAATAAAAGAATTAGCCGTAGTACCTCTACTTAAACCATATTCTACTTCAAATTTTAAGCGATCCCATGTACGAGAGCGAAAAACTCTTGTATTTAAACCAATACTGCCAATTTGTACATCTTTAGGTTTATTCATAAATTATGCCTCGTTTTTTAGTTAATTTTTGGCTTTGTATCTAACTTATCAAAATTTTTGCATCATTAAAGATTAAGTAATTATCAATTATTAAAGATAGATTTTTGAAACTAAGACTAAGACAAAACACTTTCGTAAATTTCAGATAAAGGCATTTCGATGGAGAAAATCGCCCCCCAGCCCCCAATTCTGGGGGAGAGAAAGGAAGGTTAATAGTTTATAATTTGTTTTATAATATTCATCAAAAAACCAGATTTAAAATGCTTTAAAATAGCGGTTGCTTACATTTTTTTGAGTAAATAAAATACTCTGAGTTTTCATGGGAAAAAATAGCAATTTTTAATACTTAAGTAAAATTATATTATTTTGCTTCCATCCAGTTATTACCTGAGTGAATGTCAACAATTAAAGGTACTTTTAATGTGATAATATTCTCCATTATTTCTTTAATTTTACTGTTTAATTCGGCAATTTCTTCTAAGGGTAATTCAAACACTAATTCATCATGCACTTGCATTAATAATTTACCTTGATAATTAGTTAAAATTTCATCTACTTTTATCATTGCTAATTTAATAATATCGGCACTTGAGCCTTGAATTGGTGCATTAGCAGCCGCTCTTAATAACTGTGAAGTATAATTATTAAATTTTAAACTAGATAAATCAATACTATTAATATCCTCACCTTTAAGTTTATCTAAATTATGATCATTAAAATTAAAATAACGTCTTCTACCTAAAATTGTGGTGACATAACCATTAACTAAGGCTTCTTTTTTCATGGTTTCTAAATAATTAAAAACCTGAGCATATTTTTCTCGATAAATACTAATAAATTTTTGAGCTTCTGCCACACTTAGGTTACTTTCTCTAGCAAATTTTTGTGCTCCCATACCGTAAATTATACCGAAATTAATAGTCTTACCTAAATTTCTTTCTTCGGCGGTAATGTCTTGTTTATTTAAAAATAATTGAGCGGTGACAGTATGAATATCTTGATGATTTTGATAAGCAGAAATTAAAATAGGCTCTTGGCTTAAATGTGCTAAGATTCTTAACTCTATTTGAGAATAATCTGCGGCTAAAAATTGCCAATTTTTTTGAGGAATAAAACCTTTACGAATTTGTCGAGAAAATGCCGTGCGAATAGGTATATTTTGTAAGTTAGGATTAGAGGAAGAAAGCCTCCCAGTTGCGGTGACAGTTTGATTATAATTAGTATGAATTCTATTAGTTTTAGGATTAATTAAAGTTGGTAAAGAATCTACATAAGTTGACTTTAATTTTGCTAACGTTCGATGTTGTAAAATAGATTCAATTATGGGATGATCTCCTTTAAGTTTTTCTAAAATACTTTGATTAGTCGAATAACCAGTTTTTGTCTTAGTAGATTTTCTTTTGTCTAATCCTAATTCCTCAAATAATAACTCACTTAATTGTTTAGGAGAAGCCAGATTAAATTCTCCTACCTCTTCATAAACACTTTTTTCAATATTAATCAATTCATTATCAATTTCTTTGGCTAATTGTTGTAAATATTCTTGATCAATTATTACCCCCTTTTCTTGCATTTTTGCTAAAATAGGCTCTAGTTTTAATTCTAATTCAAATACTGATTTTAAAGGGGGAATTTCCCCTAACTTTTTGCTTAAAATTTCTGTTAACTCAAAAGTTGCTAAAACATCTAAACCACAATATTCTGCAACTTTTTCTATGGTTAAATCATCGATACTTTCTTTTTTATCTAAGTTTAAATCATCATAATCTTGAGCAATAAAATTAGTAGAATATTGATAACATAAACTGCTTAACTTATGACTTTCTTCTGGTTGTAAAACATAACTAGCCAACATGGTATCAAATACAACTCCTTGAAGATTAATACCATGAGTTAATAAAACTAGACGATCAAATTTAGCATTTTGTAAAGTTTTTGGATAACCTGAATTTTCTAAAATTGGTTGTAACTTTAGTTTAATTTCTTCTAAACTTAGTTGTTTTCCTTGAGAATGTTTTATAGGAATATAAGCAACATTATCTCTATTTTTTCCCCAAGCACAACCAATACCAATTAAATTAGCTTGTTGAGTATTTAAAGAATCTGTTTCTGTATCCCAAGCAGTTATTTTTACTTGTTTAATAATCTTAATAAATTCCTCTAATTTAGTTATACTATCTACAATAAAAGGAGTAATTTGATTATTATTAGTAACGGCAGAAAATAAAGATAACTGTTGATCATTATTCTCATTATTTTCTCTAAGTATCGTTAATAAGTTTCCGCCTAACGTTTCTTGAATTTTATTAAGTTGTTTAACAAAACTATGTAATTCTAAGTTTTCTAATAAAGGAATAACTTTTTGATTATTAAAACCTGTTAATTTAAAATCTTCTAAAGATATATTTAAGCCAATATCTGTAATAATTTGAGCTAAATATTGAGAATGTAAAGCCTCTTGTTTTCCTTTAATTAACTTATTTTGAATCCCTCCTTTTATTTTATCTAAGTTATTATAAATATCCGTCAAACTATCATATTCAGCAAACAAATTACTAGCTATTTTTTCCCCAATACCCAAAACACCCGGAATACAGTCAGATTTATCTCCACATAAGGCTTTATAATCAACAATTTGATGAGGTTTTACTTTCATTTTTGTAAATACTGCTTCTTCATCATAAATTTCATATTTACCTAAACTTCTTTCTAAATATAAAACTGTGACTTGTTGCTCATCATTAACAAGTTGAAATAAATCTCTATCTCCACTCAAAATCTTAACTTGATAATTTTCTGTAACTGCTTGAGTTGCTAACGTACCGATAACATCATCCGCTTCATATCCTATAGCGGTAACAATTTTAATATTTAAACTCGTAAGTAATTCCTGTAAATTATAGACATCTTCGATAAAATCCGAAGGAGTTTCCTGTCTGTCAGATTTATAATTACTATCAGCCTCATGACGAAAAGTTGGCTGTTTTAAATCAAAAGCAATGGCAATGAATTGAGGTTGATAATCCGTAATAATTTGTAATAAAGAATTGAGAAAACCAAAACAAACACTGGTAGGAATACCTTTAGATGTACGCAAAGGACCTTTTTTAGCCTTAGCTAAAGCATAATATGCACGATAAGCCAAAGAATGTCCATCAACAATTAAAAATAAAGGAGTTTGAGAATAATTCATTTAGTAAGTAACAATCCGTAATTAATATTTAACAATTTTTTCTTTAACTCTTTGCTTATTCATTATCCACTAAGTCTATATTCAGTAGTTTAAATCAATTTTGTTAATATCCTAAGTACCTAAATAATATTAACAAATATTACGAAATTAAATTTTAAGTGGGCAAAATAAAAAAGATAATTTATATTGTTGATATAGGTACAAAAAAGGTAAAAAACACCTTCTACTAAAGTCGAGATTAGAGTCTGTACCATCCGCTCTATTCAATCTTAACCATTCCCTTTTGGTTATTTGTCAACCATTAGTAAGTTAAATAAATTTTTGAATCTCAATTCAATAAATCCTAAATACCCTGCCTAAACATTCATGGCAGGTTTCGCTTTTTTAGGGTTTTAAATATGCTGATTTTCTTCCTTTTTCAGTAATGATGTCGCAAAAAAAGGACTTAACATTAAAATTAATAACATCCTTGTCATTTGCATTGCTAAAACAAAGCTCGAATTGCCCTCTAACTGAATTACCGTAGCCATTACAGAACTTAATCCCCCTGGTGTTGAACCTAAAAAAGCTGTCAATGTATCTACTTGAGTAATTAAATGAAAACCATAACCACAAAAGAAACAAACCGCAATTAAAATTAAGACTAAGACTATTTGTAATAATACAGCTTTTAGTAATTTTTGTAAGGCTTGAATTTCAAATTTAACGCCGATGGATAATCCTAATAAAAGTAAGCCTCCTTGAAAAATTGATGTAGGTAGAGTAATTTCATAAGGAAAAAAACAAAATAGTAGTAAACAGCTCAAGAAAGGTGCTAAAAACAGATTTGATGGTAATTTAATAATTTTTCCGATTTGAATACCAATATAAGCACATGAACTGATGATAATTAAATTTATAGGCATGGGTAGAGATGGTAATAAGTTAAGACTTTGAGTCGCAATATTAACAGGAATTAATGGAGTTGGTGTTTTATAAAAATGGGCAATAATTGGTACAATGACCGAGACAATTAAAATTCTTGAATATTGTAAAACCGCTACAGCCATGGTGTCTCCTCCCATATCTTCACTCATGGCAACGAAACTTGCCCCAGCCCCTGGAATTGAGCCTAAAAAGCTACTAGATAAGTCAATATCGGCGAATTTGTAGATTAAATAACCATTTAAGACGCTAAAACTAGCAGTAACTACGATACACATTAGTAACGGAAAAAAATAACTTTGTGCGGTGGTAAAAGTGTCAAAAGAGAAACGACTTGCGGTAAGAATGGCTAGTATAGCTTGTCCTATTACACTGAAATATTTTGGTAAACATTGATGTTTCTGATTAATAAAAGTCCATGCTATACCTACGAATACGGGAATTAAAAGCCAAGGGAGAGGAAAATTTAGGCCATCGCCAATAAAAGTAAGGGTAATAGTGAAGAGGAAAAGAATAGTAATGTGCAGAAAATATCGGTAACTAAAAGGAGAAAAATTCATCGAATAATTAACAATGGAGAATATAATACTCACTAGACATAAACAGAAAGACTAGATAAAGTGGATCTTCATTATCATCTATCTTATCATGTCAAAAGAGCTACTTTATTAGAGAATCAAGGTTATCATGGTGATGAGTAAATAATGAGAAAACTAGAAAAAGAAAGTAAAACTGAGATCTTGCACCAATACATTAATACTTAATAGTTAAAAGGGAAAAATCAATTCTCTTATAGTTAGTATCAATTCTGAAATTCATTACTCATTACTTCTTACTCATTACTTCTTACTCATTACTTCTTACTCATTACTCCCCCTAGTCATGGGGTGCAAGATATGAGTTTAATGGTAATCTGGCTTAATTGATGACACGCCCTAGGATTGCTATAGTTAATTCTATATTTTCAAACATAAATTAAAACATTACCAATTAGATAAAATTTTTCTATGTCATCAAATCAACTTTCTGAAAAACTGAATTTAACCACAAAACTCGCTTTTGGTGCTGGAGATATTGGTCCTGCTTTGACTGCTAATATCTTAGTATTCTTCCTCATGCCTTTTTTTACTAATGTTGCTGGTTTAAGCCCTGGGGTTGCTGGTAGTATTTTATTTGTAGGTAAAATTGCCGATGCTATTAATGATCCTATCATAGGAGTTTTTAGCGATCGCACTCAAACTAAATGGGGAAGGCGAATTCCTTGGATAATCATAGCGGCGATACCTTTTGGAGTCACGTTTTTTTTACAGTGGATTGTACCTAATTTCAGTGATAATTCTTCTTTAAATAATACTCTTTTATTTATTTATTATCTCATTATTGGCATTGTTTTTAATCTTTTTTATACAGCCGTAAATTTACCTTATCAAGCCTTAACACCAGAGTTAACTCAGGATTATAATGAACGTACTAGCTTAAATAGTTTTCGCTTTAGTTTTTCCATTGGTGCAAGTATTTTATCTTTAATTTTAGCTGGAGCAATTTTTCAAGTTTATCAAGGAAATAATCAAGAAAAATATTTAGTTTTAGGCATAATATCTACCATATTTTCTACTTTACCATTATTCTGGTGTCCTTTAATTGTTAAAGAGAGAGGTTATCAACCTTTATTAAACTATAAACAAAGAAAAATTACTGCCTATATTTTAATTACTATTGCTACGATTTTAGTTATATTTGGTTTAATAAATTTAGTAAACTCAACTTCAGGAGAAGATACTTTTTCCGCCGCAATGTATCTATTAGTTGCTTTATTTATTTCTATCATTTCAATAAGTTTAATTATTGCTAAAACTGAACCTCATTTATTACAAGAATTAACTATAAATCCTGACGATAATTCTTCATCTACTATTCCTTTTTTTGAACAGTTAAAAATTGTTTTTCAGAATAAACCTTTTCTTTATGTAGTAGGTATTTATTTATGTTCATGGTTAGCAGTACAATTAACAGCTTCTATTCTCCTTTACTTTGTAGTTAATTGGATGGGATTACCTGATGCGCAGTTTCCTAGAGTTGCGATCGCCGTCCAAGGTACAGCATTAATAATGTTATTTGTGTGGCAAAAAATTAGTAATAAACTAGATAAAAAAATTGTTTATTTTCTTGGTTCAACTATTTGGATTATAGCTCAAATTGGTTTATTTTTAGTACAACCTGGTCAAACTTTTTTGCTCTATGCTTTAGCAATGTTAGCTGGATGTGGTGTTTCTGTTGCTTATTTAATTCCTTGGTCAATGATTCCAGATGTTATCGACTTAGATGAATTAAATACTGGGGAAAGACGAGAAGGACTTTTTTACGGATTTATGGTATTATTACAAAAATTTGGTTTAGCATTTGGTTTATTTTTAGTAGGTATTGCTTTAGAGGCTTCTGGATTTATAAAACCCATAGAAGGAGAGGCTATTCCCATTCAACCAGAAAGTGCATTATGGGCAATTCGTCTAGTTGTTGCACCTTTACCTGCGGTTATTTTATTGGCTGGAATAATTCTAGCTTATTTCTATCCAATTACTAGAGAATATTATGCTGAAATTCGTTTAAAATTAGATGAAAGAAAAAGGGATTAAAATTTAGTATTAATTTAAAAATGAGTAATTTTCAAAATCAATTAGACAACTCAAAATTAACTCGCTCTATGGGTTTATTATGGATATTATCCGCAGGATTAATTGCCCTTGATGGTTTCGATTTTTTTATTATTGGTATCGCTTTACCTTTCTTGGAAAAAGATTTTAACCTCACTTCCCCTCAAATCGGTGCGATCGCTGTAGCTGCTATTGTAGGTTCTTTAATAGGTTCATTAACTTTAGGTGCAATTACGGATAAAATTGGACGACAGAAGATGTTATTAGTTGATATAATTCTTTTTGTAATTTCTAGTGCTGGAACTGCTTTAGCTTGGAATGTCACATCATTAATTTTTTTCCGCTTTTTAGTGGGTGTTGCCATCGGTGCAGATTATCCCATCAGCGTGGCATATATCACCGAAAATGTGCCTTCTCGATTACGAGGAAAAATGGTTATCGGTGCATTTGCTTTTCAAGGATTTGGGGCTTTATTTGGTGCTTTAACAGGTATTGCGGTAATCAGTGGGTTGACAAATTTTTTTCCTAATTCTGATTTTATCATTACTCAATATAGTTGGCGTTTAATGTTAGGAATTGGTTTAATTTTATCTATTCTTGTCGGCTTTTTACGGTTACAATTTTTATTAGAAAGTCCAGTTTATTATATTGCTAAAGAAGATTATAAAAATGCTGAATTAGCCGCTAGAGAATTGTTAGAATCTGATATAATTATTACTTCAGAAAGTGAACAAAAATCTTCTATAAATACTCTTAATTATGGTTCTTTATTTTCAAAACAATATTTAAAAAATACTTTATTTACATCTTTTCCTTGGTTTTTACAAGATATAGCTACCTATGGTATTGGTATTTTTACCCCTACAATTATCGCTCTTTTAGCCTTTAATAATGAAGATAATTTTATTCCCCGTCAAATACAATCTGCTCAGGGTTCGGCTATAGTTGATATATTCTTAATTATGGGATTTATTATCGCTGTTTTATTAGTAGATAAAGTCGGGAGAATTTCTTTACAAATTACTGGTTTTATTGGAATGGCTTTGGGTTTATCATTATTAGCAATTTCTGGCGATCCAAACATTAATCAACATCCTAATTTTATTTTAGTTTTAAGTGGTTTTTTTATCTATAATTTATTGATGAATGCTGGTCCTAATTCTACTACTTTTTTACTTTCAGGAGAAGTTTTTCCCTCTTCTATTCGTGCTAGTGGTGCTGGTTTTGCGGCAGCAGTTGCTAAATTAGGTGCGGTTTTAGGAACATTTTTGTTACCCATAATCAAAGATGATTTAGGAGTTTCTAACCTATTATATATTCTCGCTTTTTGTTGTTTATTAGGAGCAATTGTGACTTATTTATTAAGGATAGAAACAAAATAAAGCCCCCACCAATTAAGGCAGAGGCTTATTATTTATCAATACATAACCAAAGAAGCTAAAATATTAGTCTAAATCAGGCATGGATAAAGTTGGCTCAGTTTCACGATCAATTCCTTTCTCGAAACCACCAGCAGCAGCACGAGCTCTTCCAGCGTGCCATAAATGACCGACTAAGAAGAAGAAACCTAAAGTGAAGTGAGAAGTTGCTAACCATGCACGAGGTGATACATAGTTAAAAGAGTTTACGTCAGTGATAACACCACCTACAGAGTTTAAAGAACCTAAAGGAGCATGAGTCATGTATTCAGCAGCACGACGTACTTGCCAAGGTTGAATATCGTTTCTGACTTTATCTAAATCTAAACCATTAGGACCACGGAGAGGCTCTAACCAAGGGCCTCTGAAATCCCAAAAACGCATGGTTTCACCACCGAAGATGATTTCACCAGTAGGAGAGCGCATTAAGTATTTACCTAAACCAGTAGGCCCTTGAGCAGTACCTACGTTCGCACCTAAGCGTTGGTCACGGATTAAATAAGTTAAGGCTTGAGCTTGAGATGCTTCCGCACCAGTAGGACCATAAAATTCACTAGGGTATGCAGTGTTATTGTACCAAACCATAGTAGAAGCAATGAATCCCATTAAGGATAAAGCACCTAAACTATAAGAAAGATATGCTTCACCAGACCAAATTAAAGCTCGACGAGCCCAAGCGAAAGGTTTGGTTAAGATGTGCCAAATACCACCGAAAATACAGGTTAAACCAACCCAAATATGACCGCCGATAATGTCTTCCATATTGTTGACACTAACGATCCAGCCTTCACCACCAAAGGGAGCTTTGATTAAATAACCAAAGATAATGGCAGGGTTTAAAGTTGGGTTAGTAATGACACGAACATCACCACCACCGGGAGCCCAAGTATCGTAAACACCACCAAAAAACATGGCTTTAAATACGAGCAATAAAGCACCAATTCCTAAAAGGATTAAGTGATAACCAATAATATTAGTCATTTGGTTTTTATCTTTCCAGTCATAGCCAAAGAAACTAGAATATTCTTCTAAAACTTCAGGGCCACGCAAAGCATGATAAAGTCCACCTAATCCAAGAACGGCAGAAGAAATGATGTGTAAAACACCTACTACAAAGAAAGGAAAAGTATCTGTTACTTCACCACCTGCACCAACACCCCAACCTAAAGTTGCAATGTGAGGTAAAAGGATGAAGCCTTGTTCATACATGGGCTTTTCAGGTATGAAGTGAGCAGTTTCAAATATAGTCATTGCTCCTGCCCAGAACACGATCAAACCTGCGTGCGCAACGTGAGCACCTAATAGTTTACCTGATAAGTTGATTAATCTAGCATTACCAGACCACCAAGCAAAACCAGTTGACTCTAGGTCACGACCGCCAATAGAATTAGAGAGCGTTACCACGTGGAAGTACCTCCTCAGGGAATACAAATTTTTCATGGGGTTGATCTTGAGGCGCCATCCATGCGCGCAACCCTTCGTTTAATAGGATGTTTTTGGTATAAAAAGTTTCAAATTCAGGATCTTCTGCCGCTCTTAACTCTTGTGATACAAAATCGTAAGCACGGAGGTTAAAGGCTAAACCAACGATACCAATAGAACTCATCCACAAACCAGTTACAGGTACAAATAACATGAAGAAATGTAACCAACGTTTGTTAGAAAACGCAAT
>JAACUG010000047.1 GCA_009993045.1 Cyanobacteria bacterium CG_2015-22_32_23 | reverse complement strand
TAAGGATTCGGTGAAGCAGGAAGTGAACGTCCATCCCATGAAGAGTGGGAACTTGACTCATTGATCAAGTTTGAGTAAGTTTCATAGAGCGGTTGAACCATTAATAATCTCACAAACATCACCTAATTTAACCCATTGCCAACCATCAGGTAAATTGTGCTTATTTTTAGTCATTTTTAATTATTTTCGCTCCTTTGCTTTTCCTCATTTTCATCAATGGTTGTTATCCATTAATCCTCATCTAATTCATCTTTTAATTTAATTTCTGCTCTCATTTGTGCAGAGTAATTTTGATTATTTTTAATTGAATTAGCTAAATAAATCATTAAATCTAACTGATCATCAAAATCTAATTGATTAACTTTTTCAATGACTTTTTTAAACATTAAACTTGTCATAATTTTTCCCTTTTATGTTATTAATAAAGCATCTTTTCTGATGGTAGCTCGATCGCCCTGATGAGGTTTTCTTAACCAACTACAAGGCACAGTTATTAAAGCAACAGTATTGCCCAATAAATCGAAAAATTCGACACTATAGCCCATTTCTAAACCTTTTACCCCATGGTAATCTACCACACAGCCAATATCTCCAGCTTGTAAATTATCTTCAGGTATATCTTTAAGTAAAATTACATCAGAATATAAATCAAACATCGTTTAGTCTCCTCTAATCTGGAAATACAGTTATTAATCTGGGATAATATTTCTCTATATCTATTTGCCAAGCACTAATAAGTAAAAGTTTTTCACCATTAGGGGCAATAATTTCCGCTTTTATTTCATAGCGTTTACCATAAATTGTGTCACGCTCTCTGAAATAGTCCTTACTTAAATGATATATTTTTAGATCATCGGCTAACTGTTGCCAATTTGCCTGAGTGTAACCATTTTTTAGTAAAAAATTTGCTTTATTTCCTCCTTTTTGATGATCTCGATTTAATAGATAATCAACTATTTTGGACTTTTCAATGACAGCATTTTGATAATTTGGTATTTTCATTAAGCCGCAAATAACCTCATTTTAGTCTCTAATAATATCTGTTTAGGATCGCCAAACTCTTTTAATGCACCTATTCCCCCTGCCTTTTTCACCATTGGTAACTGAAATAATTTGGGGTTTTCTAGCTCATCCGTACCATTTTGAGCAAAATTGACCTGTAATGGCTTTAATCGTCGTTCTTGTGGCTTCTGGCATCATTTCTAACCATTTTTCTTGCTTATACTCAAAGGCTTCTGCCCGTTGTTTTCGGGTGCGTAACTGCATACCATAACCCAACTCCCCCAAAATATCAAATAAATCATAGTCTTCCAACTCCGACACAGCTCTTAATACTAGAGGCGATCGCCCCCCATCGGGGAAAATACTCATTAACTGATTACGGGTATTAGGCTTAATCCAAATCTCCCGAAATAGGGCAATATTCGACACCTTCTCCATTAACCGTTTCCCTAATCTTTCTCGGTATTCCTCCACACTCACAGGAATCGTCTCACCATTTACCATGGTTAAAATGGACTTTTGCCCTGCACTAATGCGTACATCAAAACCTTCTACCGTAATAATTTTCTGAGAATCGACATTATAATTACCCCCCTTCTCCTTAACTCGATCACTTGTCTTCTCATCTTTACGGGGAGATAACTTCGTTAAAAACTCCTCCCCAAATAAACGAGTAGCATTGGTATAGTCATAAACCCGAAACATCAACTTACCTGATGGCGGATGTAACCTTGTACCCCTACCAATCATCTGATAAAAAGTGAGGGGCGATCGCATATAGCGGAAAAAGACGATATTTTGCAACGGAGGCACATCCACCCCAGTCGTCAACAAATCCACCGTAGTAGTGATAAAATGGCTTCTCGAAGACTCTTTTAAATCTGGTAAATAATCATTACCCGAACCTTTTGCCGTACATTTAAAAGCATAATCAGGCAAAGGCTGACGGTTATTTTGACCACACCAATCAACATAAATATTATTCATGGTAATCGCCACCTCATCAGCGTGTTTATCACTCACACAGAAGATAACGGTTTTTTGCTCAGGTTTGCCCCTTTGTACTAAAGCCGAGAATAAATCTTGACACATGACTAAAACCCTGTCAGGAAGCTCAATGCGACGCTCATAGCTAGTACATTCATAACGCTCTCGAAATCTAAAGTTTGATAGGTAGCCACTAAAATCCGTGCATTTTTCTGAGGATTCTTACCCGAAACCACCGCCACATCATCCCCAAAAATACCCTTTAACCCCCCACTAGCTTGATCTCTTAATTCAGTGCGATCGCAGATAAATAAAGCCCTTCTTAACTGCCCTGCATCCGCTATACGACAGAGAATTTGAGTCGCAATATAGGTTTTACCCGCCCCAGTTGCTAAACTTAATAAAGCCCTTAAAGCCTCATTACTCTCATGACAAGAAGCAATCTTCTCAAATACCGCTCGAATCGCCGCATCTTGATAATACCGCCTTGATGCTTCCCCACCACGATAGGGAGTTAATAACGGTTTCGCTATTTCCGCATCCAACTTAAAACCCTTGTGTTGTTCATATCTAGCTTGTAAATCTTGAGGAGTAGAAAACTCACTTAAAGGTTTAGGTTTACTGGTTTTTCCCGTAAATGCGTCATATTCCACAAATAAATGACCATTGGAACTATAAACAAAAGGCACATTAGACAACTTACCATAACGCTTTACTTGTTCTAAACCCTGATTCGGCGGTGCATATTCCGCTTTAGCTTCGACGATCGCCACTGCTACGGGTTGAGTGGTTTCTGATAATCTTAACCTTAAAATATAGTCCACCCTACCCTTAGCTAATTTACGGGGTTGATCATCAATAATAACGATACTCCCCGCCGTTTCCTCTCTACGAATATGATCTTCTGTCCATCCCCTTTGATGTAAACTCGGATCAATTAATCAAGTAAACACTGATAATCTTTTTTATGTAATTGGTCTAAATTTGGTCTAAAAAATATTCTAAAAAATAAAATACACAAAGAGTATTTATATTAAAACCTTAGAACAGTTAGAGAGTAAGGAATTGAGAGAAAGCCTTTGACGAGGATTGAACTCGTGACCTCACCCTTACCAAGGGTGTGCTCTACCACTGAGCTACAAAGGCCTATGGGCCGAGTTGGATTTGAACCAACGTAGGCGTAGCCAGCGGATTTACAGTCCGCCCCCATTAACCACTCGGGCATCGACCCATTTGTTTTCACATTTAATTATTATAACTAACTTTTTCTAAAAATGCCAACAATTTTAAAAATAAACTGTAGAACTTATTTATGATTATAGTTGTAACAATATGGCAAAAAGCAAATTTAAAATATAGACTATAGTTACTTAATAATGTCCTAATCAACTGGTTGTGTGCTATGTAAAGCCTGAATTTGATAGAAAAATTTAGAATTGGGGAACTTTTCTTTAAAGGATAATGTCATCTAATTTAGTTAATATATTTAATCTCATTATGAATAAGTTACGCAATATCCTTATTGGTGCTGGTATCGTCTCTGTGGGTGCTATCGGTGTAAAAAAGGCGGTAGATTATTTTCAAAATAAAAAAGAGGATGAGGCAGTTAATAATTTGCCCGAAAATGTCTCTATTAATAATTTTGCTGAAGATGTCTCTATTTCTAACCCTCAAGAAGAAGTTGCTTTTGCTATAGTTGAAACTAATTCGGTACAAGAATTTTTAGATAAAACTTTTGGTATTCAGGGACGTTATCAACCTAATCGATCTCCTAAAATTTTTGACTATCAAGATAAGCAGTATATGGTAATCTGGGCTTATGATCAACAACAATCTAAAAATCAGATGTTGGTGTTTTTATATACCGATAAAGGCAGAGAAATGATTGGCAGTGTTGGTTACACCTCCTCTGAGACTGATTATCGTTTAAAAATGGGAAATACTCCTTTTGCGGTGGCATTCAATGGAAAAAAACTACAATCAGGAGATGGTGAAGCAACTGGTACTGATAATGTTGATTTCGTTTTAGCTTAAACAATATATTACATTTTTGTTACAATTAACCAAGGGTTAATATCATTAACCCCTACATTAAAATCCCATAGGGGTTTCTAAGAATTTACAGGTTGCCCAATTCTAGGTTCTGTACCAGCTATAATTCTTTCAATATTACTGCGATGTCTGACAATCACATAAACGGCGGCAATGAGGGCAAAACCGATATAGGGTATGGAAGGATTAAAAATCCACATTAATATATTAACGGCGATCGCAGCACTGATGGAACTTAGAGAAACAATTTTTGACACACCTAAAACTGTTAGAAATACTAACAAAGTACCCAAGCCCACATAAGGATTCATGGTTAATAAAATACCCAAACTAATGGCGGCAGATTTTCCTCCAGAAAAATTCAACCAAATTGATTTACTATGACCAATAACCGCTAATAATGCACAAATAGCGACTAACGATCCTTGCCACTGAGAAGGTAATAAAGTTAGGTAATTATAGGATAGTTTTACTAAAAATACCGCTAATGCACCTTTTAACATATCAATTAATAATACGGCGATCGCAGCTTCTTTCCCGACAATTCTTAGTACATTAGTCGCACCAGTAGAACCTGAGCCATGGTCACGAATATCAATACCTTTTACCATACGAGCTAGTATATAACCAGTGGGAATCGAACCGAGTAGATAGGCAAGTAAAATTAAGCTAAAACTGATTAAAATAGGGTAAGTCATAGTAAAATCTGATGAAATTTTGATCTCTTAATTATTTAAGAATAAAAGTTGTTTGAATAATTAACAATAGGCAAAAAAGAATTGAGTAAGCAATATCTGAATTTAATTGAGCATTGATGTTAATTTGTCAATAATGAGTTTTTCTATTCAAAATATTATGCAATTTTTCTTTTAATGATCCTAAATTAGTTAATCTTTTTTAGACTATCATCTAAAGTTTTTTTAATTTTATTCATGTCTGTTTCATATTTAGAAGTAGCCTTTAAAATATCTTCATTAAATTGTTTTTTTGCCTCCATAAATGCTTTATCAAACTTACTTTTAGCGGTAATAATATCATTTTCTAAATTGGTTTTAAGTGTTTCCACATCAGTTTTAGATCGATCAATCACTAATTGTAAAGTTTGTATTTCATTAAACTTTTTTTCCAGTTCATTAATACGTTGATTTAATTGATTAGTTTGATAAAACCAGAAAACATTACTTACGATTAAAAGAATTGCTAATACGATCGATAATAGGTTGGATTGTTTCCCTTCCATATTGTTGGAATTCGTTAATGATTTCTCCGATTTCAGTGGCTGGAACTTTTTTTCATTTGCTACAGTTTTTCTATTTCCTAAAGTAATCCATCCTCCGCTAGGAATATTATTTGATAATCCACGCCAAGGCTTAACTTCCTCAAAGGTTTCTTTTGATTTACTGTCAGTAATAAAGATTAATAAACCGTCTTTTTTTTCTGGTAAGCTATAGCTTTTTATCTCCTCAATTAATTCTTTTTTACAATTATCTAAATTTCCAATTTTATTATCTAAATCTAGTTGTGATGAATCTTGCTTAATCTCAGAATTATTTTGATTACCAATAGCCTTAATTTTTTGATAATCAATCATAATTTCTGGTTTTTCGGTAATAGCTTCTGCAATTTGCTTTTCTAAGCTCTCTTTATTGGTTAAGTATTCATAAATAATCGCTCTAATTTTTTTTGCTTCATCATCATTATCAGCATTATCAGCAATCCAAATTAAAGAATTACGAATAGGGCGAGTACGATTATCAGTTCTACCACTTTTTAAAGCAGTTACTGCAAGGATTAATTGATCTGATTTACGATATAAAATGAGAGATTCAAATTCAGTATCTACTAATTGTTTAACTGAATCATTGAATATTGGAGGTTTAGCATCAAACCAATCGTACCCTCTTGATGTACTACTTGTTTCAATAAAAATTTCTATCATAGTATTTTTAAAAAATTTGTTGTTTAATTAATATTTAATAAATTCGCACCTTGAAAAATGGTAAAAGCCCCATTATTTTTACACCCGTTAGAAAATTCACTCATGGCATTGAGAAAAGTTTTATCTCGATCGAGCATCATAAAAAATAATTCTTGGACTTTTGACATTTTTTGTTTTTGTAAATGCAGTTTTAATAAAAATCTGAGTAGATAACGGAGGGGTTGATCACTATTTTTTGGTTCATAAAAACGATTGGGATCTCGTTTAATAAAATAGAAAATCGATTCACCATTTTCATCTTCTTCTACCCTAGAAAAATCAACACTGCCTAAAGTTTCTACAGGTGTCATCACTGCCGCAACGTAGGGAACTAAAGCATCATTACGGAAAAAACTGAGCAAGTTGCTATATTTTTCTTGTATTGCCGTGACCAATTGTTGTTCTCCAGTGGTGTTTCGTAAATATTTTTCACATTTAACAGGGGCAAAAATAACTAATTTAGGGAAATCGAGATCGGCAAAACTGCTTTTAAATAAATCATAAATAACTTGAGGTTGATTTAATTTTTCATGCCACTGACTATTATTTTCCATTAAAGCTGGAGTATCAATAGGTATAATAATGGCGACAGATTCATCGATAAATTCTTTTATCTTTTGGAGTTCTTCTGATTTAACTAGATACTCTCCTTTATAATCTTGAAATTGTATTTCAATTGAAGGAGTCTTTCCTGTTTTTCCTAAGTCAAAATTATAAGTCCTTGTTGTTATTGTTTTATCAAGTCCTCCTCGAATTTTAATGCTGTTTTGCTGTGCCGATTCTTTTAATTGCTTTAAACGGTTATCTAAGATAGTTTTGGTTTCATCATCAGGAGTTAACTGTAAATTGGTTTTACCAATAATCTGATCGAATTGATCGTACATAGCACATAAAAGACTTGTTTTCCCGACTCCAGAATGACCTAACATTGTCACTTTCAGAGTCTGTTTTTTCACTAAGGGTTGCAATATTCTTGAAAACATAATTTTTGTTGCTTAATTTAATGATTAGTTATTGGAGTAAAGAAGAATTGATATTTTCTGTTTCTTCAATTAATTGAATCCACTGTTGACGTAAACGGGTATTATCTCCCAAAATTTGAAAGGTATCACTCCAAATGTCCGCTCTGTAAGGTAATAAAAACTTACGCCATTGTCTTTGAGCATCTTTACTTCTCAAAACTAAATCGACAAATTCCTCCACAATGGCAAAAGCCGCTTGACTTGGTATCCGCAAAAAGTTGTTATCTAGGGCATTTTTACACAGATAAATCGTTTCTTTGTATAATTCTTGCAGATTATCTAAAACATCTTGCTCTTTTCCTCCTTTTGGTAATGGACTATTATCCTGTCTTAAATTGTCCAAATTTTCTCGAATATGATATTGAATTAAGCCTCGATAAGATAACTCAAAATTTCCCATAACAGTAAAACCTTCTTTCAAAGTAGTACAGGAATCAGGAATTAAATCTGTTATTTCTTGCAAAAATTTACTACCTTTCTCCATGCTTAAACCTTTCAAATTACACTGATTAGTTAAAACATTAGTAATCTCTGTTTTTAATTCTTCGATCAATTTTTTTAACCCATCATCTAAATTAAGAAAACGACGAGATAAACCTGTTCTTATTTCATTAATATAAGTACCATAAGCACTAGGATAATCACCTTGTATAATGCTATTTTTTCTTTTTCTGATCTGTTCGAGATTAGGGAAAATAGTTTCATCTTTTTGGCACTCTTGAAAAACTTTTTCTACTTGTTCTTTAAAATAATCATCTTGATCATTTCTTTTTTCTCTTAAATTTTCTAATAAATCTGTTAAATCATTGGTAAGATTATCCCAAAAGTTATCAAAAAGATCATCAAATTTTGACTCAGATTCAACACTATCAACTTTATTTAATGTCTCTTTTGCTTTCCGCAATTCGCCTCTAATTGTTGATTGTAACTGAGCTAATTGATCATAAAATGCCGTGACATATTTTTGATCTAATTGACTGATATTCTGACTTAAATAATCGAGGGTTTTTTCTAAAATTTTCTCATTTACTTCTTCGGGATTCGCACAATTAACTATAATACAATCGCTTACGTTAATGTGTTTTTCTGTCATGGATTGAATTAAATCTTGACAATTAGCAGAGTTATCACCATAATCTGAATTTTTATTAGTTTGATTTAACACCATAAATGACCATGATTTTACGGGTAAATCTTTCAAAGAAGTGTTAACGGCATCGTAAAGTTTAACATCCACATCCTCCCAATAAGCTCCTGAAGCATTAGGCTTTTTGACAAACAAGACAAAATCAATATCCTCGGCTAAGACTTGAATCATTCTTCTTTCGTCACCAACTCCAGTATCTCCCAACCCCGGCATATCTACTACAGCAATTTGTCCTACTTCTTTATTAGGAAATTGACAAGTAATTTTGACTTCTTTAACCGCTAAATAATTAAAATAAATACGCTCTCCGTTGTTGTCATCTTGGGCTACATATTGACGAATTTCATCTTGACGGATATTGCGAGAGGAAGGAGATTTTAAGAGATGACTATATTGGGAAAAATGGACGTGGTAACGTTTTAAGTGTTCGTATTTAGCTTGATTTTCAGAGTCGTCTAATCTTAGAGTAGGTAAGGGATTATTAGCAAAATCTTGAATGGAAATAGGATTTTGTCCTAAATCTAAGACAGTATAGTAAGGATAAATAATTTCATGGAGAAAACTGCGTTCTGTATAAAACCATACTTCGCCATAGGTTTCCACATGGGGATTATGATGAATGGTACTGCGAACGCCCGTACAGTGTTGACGATTACCGTCGGGAATTTCTCCAGTTCCTAAACCCGTAATACTTTGTAATAAGCGACTCTTTCCTTGTCTAGCACGTCCCACTACTCCTATATTCAATGTTTGTCTTTGGAAACGGCTCGATAGTTTGCTCAGTTTTTCTAAGGATTCTTGTATTTTAGTTTTAGAGTCACTGAAATTGATTTCTTGTAATTTACCTAATACTTTTTCGTCTTGGGTTTTGGCTTGTAACTGATTACGATAATCTTCGAGTTTATGCCAAGTAATCAGCAAATGATTCAGGTTTTTCTCTACTGTTATCAATTTTTGAGCCTGTGGTTGCCGTTGAGCAATAATTTCTGTGATTTTTTGACTTTTAAGCATATCTTTTTCGTAAGGTTTATCATACTAGAATAATTAAACATCAAATTTAAGTAAAAATACTCATTTTGATTGAGAAAGTGATAATAATAATATTTAATTATCAGTCTCACTTTGGGAATTTATGCAAAATTAACAAATAAAATTTAGAAAATCGTTGTCAGATGGAGAAGATCAAGAAATATAATTGATAAATAGCCAGAAAAGAGGATTAATGATGGTTGCCCAACTAGCTCAAAAAACCTATACCATAACTGAATATTTAGAAATTGAAACACAAGGTGAATTTCGACACGAATTTATTAACGGGCAGATGATACCAATGGCAGGAGGTACAACTAATCATAATGAAATAATTACTAACCTTTGTTTATTAATAAAACCTTCTTTACGTCAACACAAAGGGAAAATTTACACTGAAAACGTTAGATTATGGATACCTGAGTATAGTATTTTCACTTATCCTGATGTAATGGTAATGGCAGAAGAGCCAATTTATTACGGAGAGAATAAAACCACTGTTACGAATCCTATTGCCTTGATGGAAGTGTTATCTAATTCGACTAGAGATTATGATTTAGGGCGTAAATTTGAGTATTATCGTTCTTTAGAGAGTTTACAAGAATATGTTTTAATTGAACCAGAAAAAACTTTAATCATGATTTATCGTCGAAACAATCAGAAAAAGTGGTTATTAGATATTCTTGATACTTCAACTGATATATTACAATTAGAATCTGCAAAGATACAAATGCTTTTATCTGATATTTATGAAGGAGTTTTATCTTGATTTCTCATATTAATAATCCACTGCCAATGAAAGCCTTATTTTTAGATAGAGATGGAGTAACAATCGATTATATTCCTTATCTTAGTCGCCCTGAACAAGTATCCTTGCCTGAAGGTGCAGGGGAAGCATTAAAAATATGGCAAGATGAGGGTTATCAATTGGTTATTGTCACTAATCAATCGGGTATTAGTCGAGGTTATTTTTCCTTGGAAGATGTAGAAGAAATACACCAGCGCATAGTTGAAGAATATCGCAGTTTTGGAGTAGAATTTGCAGATATTTTAATATGTCCTCATCAACCTTCAGATAATTGTCAATGTCGTAAACCTTCCCCTTATTTACTTTTAAATTATAGTGAAAAAGAGAATATTGATTTATCCCAATCGTGGTTTATGGGAGATGCACCTAGTGACATTGAATGTGCTATCAACGCTGGTTGTCAACCCGTATTATTATTAACTGGTAGAGGTAAAGAAACTCAGGAAAAATTACCAAACTATAAGGTATCTATTTCTATATTTGAAAATTTATCCGATACTCTCGATTTAGTCATAAGTAAGAAACGCCCCTAAATCCACAATTCTGGAGACTTTTTTTGTTTTTCCCCCAAACTTGGGGGGTAGGGGGCGAATCAAACTTGGGGGGTAGGGGGCGAATCAAACTTGGGGGGTAGAAAGCGAATCAAACAAAGGCTTTTACTATTGTTTTATGATGCCATGAGTACACATCTGAGCTACCCAACAATGTAAGTTAGAATCATTGATAGTTTTTTGTACTTTATTGGCGATCGCCTCTGCTTGATTTTGGTTATCACACAAAGCAAATACCGTAGGACCAGATCCAGACATCATCGAACCTAAGACATTTTCGGCTTTAAAGGCATCTATTAAGGCTTTGACGGTGGGAAATTCAGGTAAAACGACTTTTTCGAGGTCATTATATAATAAAGCTCCAATTTGCTCTGAATTTCTTTGACTAATTGCCTTGACTAAATCACCACTATGAACTTGGCGAGTACGTTGATTAATGCCTTGAGAATCAGAGATATAAAGATGATTAAATTGCTCTCGGTAGCTATTATAAGCCCAAGGAGTAGAAACGCTTAAATTACTATATTTTGCCAAAATAACCCAAATATCGCTTAAATCTGGTAATGGTTCGATTTGTTCTCCTCTACCAGTGGCGATCGCCGTACCTCCAGAAATACAAAAAGGAACATCTGAACCTAATAAAGCTCCTAAATCTCGTAATTCAGGTTGAGTCAAACCTAGTGACCACATTAAATTAATACCCACTAACACCGCCGCCGCATTCGTCGAGCCTCCTGCTAAACCAGCCGCTACGGGGATATTTTTCTCGATGACAATATCAAACCCACCAAAATTTTGAGCTAATTTAGGAAATTGTTGTTGCATTAAATGAGCTGCTTTATAGGCTAAATTGGTATTGTTGAGGGGTACTTCTGGATTTTGACAAAAAAGGCGAATTTCATCTTTCCCATTAGCTCTTAAGTGAATAACATCCCCTAGATTAACACTTTGCATGATCATGACTAACTCATGATAACCGTCAGGGCGATGGCCAATAATTTCGAGATGAAGATTAATTTTAGCGGGGGCAAATAGGGAGTAAGATTGCATAGAATTTAACTATCAGCAACAATAAGAATAACCCATGAGTATAGATCAAAAACATCCATTAGGTCATATTGATCGAGAAATCATTAAAAAAATATTTGTGGAGGGTAAAACAGATTATAATATAGCCGAAGTTGCACGATTAAAAATACGTTACCAAAACTTTCCGGGTGCAAGGGATGTACAGTATGACTTAGAATCAATTTTAAAACAATGGGAATTAACGGAAGAAGAACTTTTTGCTCAAACGAGAGTTTTACATAGTAAAGGAAAAGTTTATCGTCAACATAAAGATGAAAATTCAGAAGATTGGAGTTAGGGCGAATACTATCGCCCTGTTTACTATTAACCTACAAACTCTTTAACAGGTTGACATACTCCAGAAGGAGCAACACCTTTAAGATAAGCTAACATGGTATCAGCATCGGATACTTCAAAAGGATCGGTAGGACAATTATCAGCAAATCCAGCTTCCACGAAGATTTTTTCGATAGTCATGTCATTTACTACCATAGAATAGCGCCAAGAACGAGGGCCAAATCCTAAATTAGCCTTATCTACTAACATCCCCATTTTACGAGTAAATTCGCCGTTACCATCAGGTAATAAAAATACGTTTTGAGCGCCGATTTCTTTACCCCATTTGAACATGACGAAAGCATCGTTTACAGATATACAGATGATTTCATCAACACCAAGGGCTTTAAATTCTTCGTATAACTCTTCGTAACGGGGAAGGTGATTAGAAGAACAAGTAGGGGTAAATGCACCGGGTAAAGAGAAGACAACTACTTTTTTACCGCCAAAAATTTCTTCAGTGGTTTTATCTTCCCAACGGTAAGGATTAGGTTGGATGGATTCATCACGCACACGAGTTTTAAAAACAACACTAGGTACTTTTTCGATTACTGCCATGTTTTTTGATTCTCCCAAAATAATTGTAAATATATCAATATGATTGTTAAGAGCAAACTTATTGCTACATAATTAAGAATAACTCTTATTTAAGAATTTGTCAATAACCAGAATTATTTTAATTTGTTATCTTAGAAGAGATAAATATTTTTTAAAGATGAGCTATATTTCCATTATTTAAGATCAGAAATTTTTAACAATGCACGATAAAAATACTATTATTCAAAGTTTAAAATCAAAGGGTTTAAGAGTTACCCCTCAAAGATTTGCTGTATATGCTAATTTGTTACAGAGAACCGATCATCCGACAGCCGAACAAATTTTGTTAGACTTGAATCAAGATGTGCCGACTTTATCTCAAGCAACCATTTATCTTTCTTTACAAACGTTACATCAAACAGGATTAGTTAGACAGGTTTTGTTAGAAGAGGGAGTTTGTCGTTACGATGCTAATATTTCACCTCATCATCATTTCCGTTGTCTGTGCTGTGGAAAAATTGAAGATATTGCTTGGGAGTCTTTTTCTAATCTTACTTTAGATAAATTGAGATCTGGTTTAAAAGTTGATAAATATGAAGTGATTGTGGAAGGAAAATGCGATAATTGTCTTTAGGGAAATAATAATTTGAGAAAAAAAAGAGTAAGGAGTAAGCCGGGTTCTGTTCTTTCAACTATGTTAAAAGGGTAGTTATCTATCTAGGATAATTATTACTAATTACCTCAAGCGGTACACCAAATACGAAATCGGAAAAAGATCAACCGTAATTCCTCCGACCTTGCTCCCCACCGGGGTTTACCGAGCCAATACCTCTCGATATTGCTGGTGCGCTCTTACCGACACCTTTGCACCCTTACCCGAAAACGGGCGGTATTTTTCTGTGGCACTATCCTCACGCTCACGCGCACTGGGGGTTACCCAGCAAGTTTGATCTTTTGGGAGCCCGGACTTTCCTCAAACTAAATCTTTTTGTGATCAATTTAATTTGCAACTACCGCTCTTACTCTTTTCATTTTTCAATATATCATGTCCCTTCAAAAAAAGATAATTTTTACTCCCATTTTTGGTTAGATAGAATACAATTAAAAAAAAAAGTTTTGTCAATTCATTATCCGTAAGAAAAGAAAATTAATTTTAAATTTTTATGGCAAAAATGACTCAAATTGTTTTTTTTGATGTATATTTAGGGAGAGTTAAGATTTAAAACAATCTAATTTATATCAATATTAGTCATTTAGGAAAGGAACAGAGATTATGTCAAAGTTTTATTTTCAACCTTTAGAAGATCATTCGTCGGTTTCGTCAATTTCTCGCTCTCCTTTTCCTCACCATGACTCGCCGAAGCTACATTTTCCGCCACAATCTCAACGTAGTCAAAACATCAATTCTCGTGATTTAATGCGCCTGTATCTTCGTGATATTGGGCGTATTCCTTTATTAACCAAGGATGAAGAAATTACCCTTGCTCGACAAGTGCAAACAGCACAATCTCTATATCGTATTAAAACTGAAAACCAAACAATGCCGAAAATTAGGGAATATATTAGGGTAATGTCGGATTATGAATCTTTAGCAGGGCATCATTCTCAACCTCCTACTATCCTAGTCTTAGCGGAAAAGTTACATCTTTCTCCTACAAAAATAGAAAAAATTGTTACCCAAGGTAAACAACAATGGGCTAGTTTAGCTAATTTATCCCTTCAAGAATTAGATAATGTTTTAGCATTAGGAATCAAGGCAAAACAAAAGATGATTAATGCTAATTTGCGTTTAGTGGTTTCTATCGCCAAAAAGTATCAAAATCGAGGTTTAGAGTTATTAGATTTGATTCAAGAAGGCACTTTAGGTTTAGAAAAAGCTGTAGAAAAGTTTGATTACACTAAAGGTTATCATTTTAGTACTTATTCTTACTGGTGGATTCGTCAGGGTATGACTAGAGCGATCGCCACTCAAGGACGTACAATCAGAATACCAATTCACATTACGGAAAAATTAAATTTACTCAAAAAAGTTCAACGACAATTATCTCAAACATTAGGAAGAGTGGCAACCATAGAGGAAATAGCCGAAAAAATGTCCATGACAGCACCCCAACTGCGACAATTTTTAAATCAGATTCCTCGCTCAATTTCTTTAGAGATGAAGGTAGGAGAAGATTATAACACTGAATTAGTGGACTTAATTGAAGCTGGATCAGCTACACCAGAAGAAAACTTAATGCGAGTATCGATGCAACAAGATTTACTTTTGATGATGTCGAGTTTAAATGAAAGAGAGCAAAAAATTCTGCGTTTGCGTTTTGGTTTTGAAGACGGTAAGATTTATTCTCTTAGTGATACAGCTTTAATGATGGATTTATCAAGGGAAAGAGTTAGACAAATTCAGGCTAAAGCAATTCAAAAGTTACGCCAACCAACTCAGAAAAAACAGTTACGAGATTATTTAGAAATTATTAGCTAAATGACTAATTATCGCAATCCTGCTCCTACTGTTGATATTATCATTGAATTAGTAGATCGTCCCCATCGTCCAATTATTTTAATTGAGCGGAAAAATGAGCCTTTCGGATGGGCAATACCCGGCGGTTTTATGGATTATGGGGAATCAGTAGAAAATACAGCCATAAGGGAAGCCTTAGAAGAAGTTAGTTTAAATGTTACTCTTATAGAACAATTTTATGTATATTCTAATCCTCAACGAGATTTAAGAAAGCATACTATTGCCATTGTCTTTATTGCTGAAGCCGTAGGGCAACCTATAGCAGCAGATGATGCTAAAAATTTAGGTGTTTTTCCTACTTGGGAAATTCCTCGAAATCTTTGTTTTGATCATGATTTAATCTTAGAAGATTATCAACGTTATCGTTATCATAATTTACGCCCTCCCATTCGTTTATAAAATATTATAAGTAAGTAGCCCAAAGTAAAGGGCAAGGGGATTAAAATTGACTCAAACTATACTAAAATTGATTTTTTTATTTTAAATTCTTTACATTAATAAGTCACCTGATAACTGAAATCTCAAAACTGATACCTGCTACCTTCAATGTCAAATTTCAGGACAAATTCAGATTTTTTTTACCATTATTACCGACAAAACAGATAATTTAAAGACATTTTTTCATGGTTATGGTATAGTAAAAGCTATTGAGAATAATTATTATTAAAGTTAACTATAAAATTTTTGTGTAATCATGACAAAATCAGTAATTCTTCAAGTAAAAGGAGTGAGTAAACAATTCACCACAAGTCAAATTCTTGCCGTTAATGAGGTTAGTTTTGATTTAAAACAGGGGGAATTATTAGGTTTGTTAGGGCCTTCTGGATGTGGTAAAACTACTTTATTGAGAATAATTGCTGGATTTGAAAAACCTTCTCAAGGCACGGTAGAGTTAGAAAAGGAGATAGTTGCTGGAGAAGGCCATTGGTTAGAGCCTGAAAAACGTAATACTGGAATGGTGTTTCAAGATTATGCTTTATTTCCTCATCTTAATGTAGCTGATAATATTGCTTTTGGTTTAAAAACGAAAAAACCTCGCCCCAATAATCAACAAATTAAAGATAGAGTTGCGGAAGTCTTGCAATTAGTTGGTTTAAGTGGTTTTGAAAAACGTTATACCCATGAATTATCAGGAGGACAACAACAACGAATCGCTTTAGCTAGAGCTTTAGCACCCCAACCTAAGCTAATCTTATTAGATGAACCTTTAAGCAATTTAGATGTACAAGTTAGAGAGAGACTACGCCACGAAGTGCGCACTATTTTGAAAAGTACTAATACCTCTGCTATTTTTGTAACTCATGATCAAGAAGAAGCTATGGCGATCGCCGATAAAATAGGGGTAATGGAAAGGGGAAAATTAGCTCAAATAGGTACACCTGAAGAGATTTATAGTTATCCTCAATGTAAATTTGTAGCGGAATTTGTGACTCAAGCAAATTTTTTACAAGCCACCAAAAAAGATAGTCTGTGGTGTACAGAATTAGGGCAATGGTGTATAGATACTCCAGTTAATGTCAGAGAAGGAGAGTTAATGTTTCGTCAGGAAGACGTTATTTTAGAAGCGGATGAGGAAGGTGTGACGATAATTCAGGAGAGAGAATTTTTAGGGAGAGAATATCGTTACTGTTTACAAACCAATTCAGGAAAAAGACTTCATGCGCGTACAGATATTAAAACTCAGTTACCCGTAGGTGCAAAAGTTAGATTAGATATTCTTCCTCAAACGGCTCAAATTTTTCCTCTTTATTAAAGTAACTCAGGAATAGGAAACTAGGAGAAATTTAATTCCCTGTTTCCTTTCTAATTCCCGATTCCTTTCTAATTCCTATTTAATAAATAACATCTCTTCATAGGTAGGTAAAGGCCATAATTCATCGGCGATTTCAGCCTCTAAAGCATCAGCATATTTACGCACTTCCTCCATTAATGAGCGAATAGTGGTGGCAAAATATTGAAGATGGGCTTCGGTGGTTTCAAAATCATGTTTAGCGATAGCATCACTTAATTTACTAACTTCAGTCATCATCAAATCAGCTAATTGAGCAACTTTTTTGACGGTAGTTGTATCTATTTCGATGCTCATATCCTTAAGACTAGCAATAGTACTGGTAAGGTTCGATAAATATTTCATAGCGGCAGGATAAATAGTAGTTTTCGCCATGCTAATGACTAATTTAGCTTCAACCTCAATGGATAAGAGATATTGTTCAGCATAGACTTCAAAACGACTTTCTAACTCTACGGGAGAAAGTACGCCAATTTTGTCGAATAATTCTTCAATATATTTTTCTTTTAATACGGGTAAAGCATCGGCAGTAGTAGGTAAATTAGCTAAACCTCTTTCTTCTACAGCCATTTTGTGCCATTCGGAAGAGTAACCATTACCACCAAAAACCACATTACCGTGTTTATCCATAATTTCTTTGAGGATGGATTGAATAGCAGTATTTAATTCAATTCCTTCTTTTAATTTAGCCTCTAATTGTTCGGCAATCCAATTAAGAGAGTCAGCTAAAATAGTATTCATGGCTACCAATGGCCCTGCTACGGATTGACCAGAACCTACAGCTCGAAACTCAAAACGGTTACCAGTAAATGCAAAAGGAGATGTACGATTTCTGTCACCCGGATCTTTAGGAATTTCAGGTAAAGTATCAATACCGATATTCATAGTTTGAGCGGCTGTCGAGGTTTTT
Source organism: Cyanobacteria bacterium CG_2015-22_32_23 (assembly GCA_009993045.1). Lineage (GTDB taxonomy): Bacteria > Cyanobacteriota > Cyanobacteriia > Cyanobacteriales > Cyanobacteriaceae > Geminocystis. Next base: position 2,710 of record JAACUG010000047.1, on the reverse strand, counting down.
GCTTCACCGTTACGAATTTGCTCGAAAACATCTTCTAATTGTGAACCTAAATAGACAGACATAATAGCTGGAGGAGCTTCATTTGCACCTAAACGATGATCATTACTAGCTGTTGCTACTACCGCGCGTAAAAGAGGACCATATATATGAGCGCCTCGAATCACCGCACCACAGAAAACCAAAAATTGTGCATTAGCGTGGGGAGTGTCACCCGGATCTAATAAATTACCTTGAGTAGCATTACCGACAGACCAGTTAACGTGCTTACCAGAGCCATTAATTCCCGCGAAGGGTTTTTCATGAAGTAAACAAACAAAACCATGTTTTTTAGCCATTTTGCGTAAAATCGTCATGGTTAACTGTTGATGATCTGTTGCTACGTTAGCGGCTTCAAAAAAGGGTGCAAGTTCAAATTGTCCGGGGGCAACTTCATTATGACGAGTTTTTGCAGGAATACCTAAACGATACATAGATTCTTCTACATCCTGCATAAATACTTGTACTCGTTCAGGAATTGCACCGAAATAATGGTCATCAAATTGTTGTCCTTTGGCTGGTGCTTTACCAAATAAAGTTCTTCCAGCTAATAATAAATCAGGGCGACTATGGGCGAAATTAGCATCCACTAAGAAGTATTCTTGTTCCGCACCGCAACTAGAATTAACGGGAGCGATGTCTGTGTGTCCTAATAATTTTAAAACTCTTCGGGCGGCCTTATTCATAGCGGCATTAGAGCGTAACAGGGGTGTTTTTTTATCCAAGGCTTCACCAGTCCAAGACACAAACACAGTAGGGATACATAAAGTTACGCCGTTATCGGTTTCCATAACATAAGCAGGGCTGGTGACATCCCATGCGGTATAACCTCTAGCTTCAAAAGTAGAACGAATACCACCATTAGGAAAAGATGAGCCATCGGGTTCGCCTTTTACCAACACTTTACCAGCAAATTCAGAAATAACAGAACCGTCACCTTGTACTGACACAAAACCGTCATGTTTTTCAGCCGTAGAGTTGGTTAAAGGATAAAAAACGTGGGCGTAATAAAGAGCTTTTTTAGAAATAGCCCAATCTCTCATAGCAGTAGCAACCACATCAGCAATGGAGACATCAAGAGTTTCTCCACTTTGAATGGTTTTTTTCAAAGATTTAAAAATACTTTTAGGGAGACATTCCTGCATTTTGCTTAGAGTAAAAACATCTTTTGCCCACATATCCTCTAATCGTTTTGGGGTATTAAATGCTTTGATTTCTCTATTAGTAATCTGATGAATGGCTTGAACCCGTGATTTATTTCCGCTCATAGTGACTTTTTATTAAAATGATATATCACTTTAATAACTAGAGGATTATAAAAAAGTTCATGGAGAACAATTTTCTTAAGGTTTTTAGATTAATAACTTAAAGTTAGACAAAAAATTGCGGACAAAAAATGATGATCAAAGATAAAAGTATGTGTTACGAATGATCTAAATAAAAATAGTTAAATCAAGCAATGCAAGGTTCTTTTAAAAAAGTTATTCTAGGGGCAATTCTTTTCGTTATAACGATGATCTTCGCTATTTTTGGTTATGTTTCCTTTGGTTGGTCATTGCTTGAATCTGTTTATATGGTAGTAATTACGATTTTTGGGGTGGGTTATGGCGAAGTACAACCTTTAACAACTCCTACTCAAAAAATTTTTACCATGTTAGTAATTATTGCAGGTACATCATCAGCCGTTTATGGGGTAGGAGGCTTTATACAAATGGTAACAGAAGGAGAAATTAATCGAGCCTTTGAAGCCGATAGACAAAGAAAAACCTTAGCTAATCTCGAAAATCACGTTATTATCTGTGGTTTTGGACATATTGGACAAGTTTTAGCTAAACAATTAAATGAAGGGAAAGAATTTTTTGTAATCATAGATAATGACGTAGAAAATTTGACTACGGCTAAAAATAGATCCTATTTAGTACAAGAAGGAGACGCTACAGACGAAAATGTACTTCTTGAAGTAGGTATTCAAAAAGCAAAGGTATTGGCAACGGTTTTGCCTAATGATGCTACTAATGTTTTTATTACTCTCACCGCAAGGGAATTAAACCCAGACTTGATCATTTTAGCTAGAGGGGAGCTTCCTAGCACCGAAAAAAAATTGAGGTTAGCAGGAGCAAATCATGTGGTTTTACCAGCGAGTGTGAGCGGTTTACGCATGGCAAATTTAATTACTTCTCCTAGTATGGTGGATTTTTTAGCTCAAAAAGAAGAACAAAGTTACCTTAATGATTTATTAATGCAAATTAATGTTCAAATGGAAGAATTAGTAGTTGGTAATACTTCTCGTTTAGTGGGAAGAACCATCAGAGAGCTAGAAATAAGGGGTAAAGGAGCTTTTATTGTGGTGGCTTTGCGCCGTGGCAATGAACCTTTAATCACTCATCCTAATCCTTCTCTATTACTAAATTCAGGAGATATTTTGATTGTATTAGGACATCAAGAAGATTTACCGCAATTTGCTCGTTTTTATCAACTAAATCGGAGTAAATAGGGAGATAGGGAGATAGGAGTTTTTAAGTGATAATATTGTATAAGTTACTTTATACCATCCGTGAAATATAAAATTTTCGGTAGTGTAAAGGTGCAGAAAGGGCTTTTAACAGTTAACAAAAAGTTACTTAAATCTTCTTAAACTTACTCATTTATTAAGCTATACTCTAGTAATGAGTAA
>JAACUG010000022.1 GCA_009993045.1 Cyanobacteria bacterium CG_2015-22_32_23 | reverse complement strand
AGTTAATAAAAAAGTGCGTAGTTTTAGGCATTTTTGCTCAAAAAACAGGGTAGTATTATACAGTTACAAACTCTAATTTCAAAAATCAAAACCATCAAAACCTTTGCCCTTTGCCCATTGCCCTTTGCCCTACCCCTTCCTCAGACTTTTTCAGCAACCCCTACTTATTTATGAGTTTGAATATCTGCCAGAGTAAAAATACTTTCAAATTCTAATCCTTGAGATTCATAAAATTCCCCTCCTCCTGCTTGGCGATCGACTAAAGAAATAATTTTTTTTACCTGATAACCAGCTTCTCTTAATCTTTCTACCGCTAACATAGCAGATTTCCCCGTTGTTACCACATCTTCTAAAACAATAACTGTAGCATTAGTTTCTAAACTAGGTCCTTCAATATAAGCCTTTGTACCATGACCTTTTGCCTCTTTACGGATGATTAAAGCAGGAATAGGATGATTTTCATAAGCAGAAACTACACTCACAGCACTAACTAAAGGATCAGCACCTAAAGTTAATCCTGCCACTGCTGCAGTATTTTCATCGAGTAAAGAAAACATTAATTTACCAACGAGTAATGCACCTTGAGCTCTTAAAGTTACTTGTTTGCAATTGAGATAAAAACTACTTTTTTGTCCTGAAGATAAGGTAAAGTCTCCTTCTTGATAAGCATATTTGACTAATAAATCCAGTAATTCTTGTCGCAAAGAAACGTTATTATTTTTCATAAAATTTTTTAATGTAGATCCGCTACAATTAGAGCAACATGATCTTACCAAATATCAATTATGTTATCAAAATTTTCTCGTTTTTTGACTATTGCCACTTTAACAACTTTAACTTGTATCATCACCAATCCTAGTGAAGCTAAACCCGTTCAAGATAATTCTTCTAAAGTAGATATAGTTGAAGTTAGTTCTCCTTTGAGTGTCAATGAATTAGTTAATCAGGCTTTTTCAGAAAATAGCGGTACTTTCTATCAACAAGCAACTATTGATGGCGCTTTAAATACTATTTTAGGTTGGCGAACTTTCCCTGAAGGTTCATATCCTGAAAATAACGTTGCCAGAGACGGTTTATTACTTAGTACTATTATGAGCGATTATTTTAAACAGTTACAAAAAGAAGATCCCATTTTTAGAACTAAAGATCTTAATAACCCTTTTGATAGTTCCTTAAACGAAGACCCAAGTAACTATTTACGATAATGCTGTTATCCAGGGTACAGGAGTTGAACCTGTCTTGGGCGAATTATGAGTTCGCTGCCTCAACCGCTCGGCCAACCCTGGTTAATAATGAAAAGTCAAGTTGACTATACCATTATAAAATATATTGTTATGGTTTTGTCAAATTAATTAATTGTTTTTATTTCTATGAAATTAAAGTTTAATAATGGAATAGCCTTTAACTATACAGTAATCACCAGTGCTGTAGCGGTTTTGAGTAGTTTAGCCGTGGGTTTATCCGCTGGTTTTTTATCTTTTTATTTAGGTAGAGAATCTTTAAAAGGAGTAACCTCACCCCAAGAAAATCCTACTCAAAAAATCAATAATAATGAAGATACTAATGGAGGACAAATCAAAAAATTTAAGCTCATGAAAGAACAAACTATGTTAGTAACTGTTTATGACTATATCAAAAAAAATAGAGAAGAAAGTAAAGTTAAAGAAAAATCAGGTAAATAAATATCAATTAACCATCAAAAATGAATAGTTATTATTTGTTAAGAATTCAAAGAAAAAAACTGGTTATCTTTTTAAGAAGGAGATCTTAATAATGATATGGCATCAATTGTTATTTAGACTCTGTGCAATTTTTCTTTTAATCTTTATTAATGCCTTTTTTGTTATGGGTGAATTTGCGATTGTATCCGTGAGAAGATCCCGTATTGATCATTTAGTTATTGGTGGTGATATACCTGCTCAAACAGTACAATCTTTACAAAAAAGTTTAGATAGATTACTTTCTACAACTCAGTTAGGTATTACTCTTTCTAGTTTAGCATTAGGTTGGATTGGAGAAGGTACGATGGCAATTTCTCTACAGTATTTAATTTCTTTTTTACCTTTTCCTCAAACAATAATTGATATTTTAACTCACTCTATTTCTATTCCTTTAGCTTTTTTTTTATTAGTCTATTTACAAATTGTTTTAGGTGAACTTTGTCCTAAGTCTTTAGCGTTATTATATCCCGAACAATTAGCTCGTTTTTTAGCAGCTCCTATTATTGTTATTGGCGGAATTTTTAAACCTTTTATTGATGTTCTTAATCAATCCACTCGCTTTCTATTAAAATTAATTGGTATCCAATATACAGGGCAAGGATGGTATAAACAAGTAACTCCAGAAGAATTACAGTTAATTATTAAAACTGAAAGAGATTCATCGGGATTAGAAGCAGAAGAAAGAGAATTATTAAGTAATGTTTTTGAATTTGGAGATGTTGAAGCATCAGAAGTTATGACACCTCGTGTTAATATCAAAGCCCTTGATTTATCTGCTACTTACGGTGATTTATGGGTAGAAGTATCACAAACTAGACATTCTCATTATCCGATTATTGGCGATTCTTTAGATGATATTCGAGGTATTGTTAATTTTAAAGATTGTGTTTCGACTTTAGAAAATAATTCCATTAATCTCAATATTTCTTTGGAAGATTTTGTCAAACCAGCCCGTTTTGTACCAGAATCCACTTCCTTAAGCGAATTATTAGCCATAATGCAACAATCTCCCTCAAAAATGGTCATTATTGTTGATGATTATGGTGGCACATCAGGATTAGTTACTATGCAAGATTTAATCGATGAAATTTTAGGAGGTGATCAAAATCAAGATGATGATGATAATTTCAATATTACTGTCATCGATGAGCAAAATTTTCTCATCAGCGCACAAATTAATTTAGAGGAGTTAAATGATTTATTAGATTTTACTTTACCTTTAGTTGATGAATACCAAACTTTAGGCGGTTTTCTCGTCTATCATTGGCAAAAAATACCTAAAGAGTCAGAAATTTTTAATTTTGATAATTTACAGTTTACCGTTATGGATGTGGATGGCCCTCGTATTAATAAAATCAAAATAACGATACAAGATCAATAATTAATAACTTATAGTTGACAGACAAAATTTATGTCAAGATAATGGTGAAGCAATGATAAAGGGAAATATGACACAAACTACCATCGCAAATTATGGCTCATGGCGATCGCCTATCAATTCAGATTTAATCGTATCTAATACCATTGGTTTAAGTGCAGTAAAATTTGACGGTAATGATATATATTGGCTAGAAAATAGACCTTCAGAAGGCGGAAGATCGGTGATTGTTAAATTAGATGATGATGGTAAAACAGAAGATATTACCCCAAAACCTTTTAATGTGCGTAGTCGTGTTCATGAATATGGTGGCGGTGCATTTTTTATCCATGAAAGTATCATTTATTTTACTAACTATAGTGATCAACGGATATATGTACAAAAAAAAGGAGAAACTCCTCAACCTTTAACTGCGGAATCTTCCTTACGTTATGCAGATTTTTCCTTTGATAAAATTCGTAATCGCTTAATTTGTGTCGCTGAAGATCATAGTAACTTAAATAGCCCTCCAACCCCCAATTCTGAGGGAGTTCAAAATGGCAAAATTGAACCTGAAAATAAACTGGTTACTATTGATTTAACCACTGGAGAAGTTAAAACTTTGGTTAATGGTGCAGATTTTTACTCTTCTCCTCGTATTTCTCCTAATAACTCTCAATTAGCATGGTTATCATGGCAACATCCTCATATGCCTTGGGATAGTACAGAATTATATTTAGCCGATATTCAACCCGATGGTAGTTTAACTAATGTGGAATTGGTGGCAGGAGGCAAAAATGAATCCGTTTGTCAGCCTGAATTTAGCCCTAACGGTATATTATATTTTAGTTGCGATCGCCGAAATTGGTGGAACATTTATCGCCGAGAAAAAAAAGGAGAAGTTATCTCTCTCTATGCCTTAGACGCAGAATTTGGTTATCCTCATTGGGTTTTTGGAGAATCAGTTTATGGTTTTGCGGATGAAGATAACATTATTTGTACCTATACCCAAGACGGTATTTCTCATTTAGCTAGTTTACACACAAGAAATAAAAGCCTTACAAATCTAAATATTTCTTTTACAAATATTGCCTATTTACAAGTCAAGAATAATAATATTTTGTTTACAGGAGGATCACCAACTCAACCTCTTGGAGTGATAAAAATTAATATTGCTACAGGAGAAACCAAAATTATCAAATCTTCCAGTGACTTAGATATAGATAAAGGTTATTTAAGTCAACCCCTACAAATTGAATTTCCCACCAGTAACGGTAAAACCGCTTTTGCATGGTATTATCCTCCCCAAAATAAAGATTTTTCTGCCACAGAAGGAGAATTACCCCCCTTATTAGTTAAAAGTCACGGAGGACCTACCGCAGCAACCACCGCATTATACAATTTAAGAATACAATACTGGACCAGTAGAGGTTTTGCTTTAGTTGATGTTAATTATGGAGGTAGTACGGGTTATGGAAGAGAATATCGCCAAAGATTAAATCAAAATTGGGGTATTGTCGATGTGGAAGATTGTATTAATGTTGCTAAATATTTAGTTAAACAAGGGAAAGTTGACGAAAATAAACTAGCGATTTCAGGAGGTAGTGCTGGAGGTTATACTACCTTAGCAGCCTTGACTTTGTATGATACTTTTAAAGCTGGAGCAAGTTATTATGGTGTTAGTGATTTAGAAGCCTTAGCTCAAGATACCCATAAATTTGAGTCTCGTTATTTAGATAATTTAATCGGTAAATATCCTGAAGAAAAAGCAATTTATCAAAATAGATCACCTATAAATCACATAGATAAACTATCTTGTCCTGTGGCATTTTTTCAAGGATTAGAAGATAAAATTGTCCCACCAAATCAAGCGGAAATGATGGTTAAAGCCCTAGATAATAAAGGAATTAAGACAATATATGTAACTTTCCCTGATGAACAACACGGCTTTAGAAAATCAGAAAATATTAAACGAGCTTTAGATGGAGAATTTCAATTTTATGCTCTTATTTTTAATTATGAAATAGGGTAAAATATTCCTGATAATTAATTTGACTAATTTTAAAATCAATTATTGTCAATATCTTCTAAATCTTACCGTTGACTCAGGTTGTGACACTCTCCCACGCTGACCTACGGTACAGACCCACGACTTCTTACCTCACGATAAGACTTTTCTGTTTCAAAGGGTGTTTCTAGCCCTACAGACAAGTCCATAAGACCCCGATCCATTGCCCTCCGCAGACTTGCACCGACTGCCCATCGGCTTCAATATTTTAACCGTGTTAGTCCCACGCTATGCACTGTTCACCAGTTGATACTGTACGTTTGTGTCATGTGGTGAGGTGGTCAACCTTTTTTCATTATATCAGTCCCTGGCGATTCATCCCACCCTTGTTTAATTATTTTTTTTTATCGAAAACAAAGCGTGGGGCTTCTCGCCGTCAAGCTAAAAAAAATATTTGTTAATGGTTGTTAAATTCAAAAATTATCGTTATACTAGAAAAGACATCGCGGGATAGAGCAGCCAGGTAGCTCGTCGGGCTCATAACCCGAAGGTCGGTGGTTCAAATCCGCCTCCCGCCATAAATCACCATGTATAAAACAATATTTTTGAAGCGTATTTTAATTAGGGGTTGCTGAAAAAGTCTGAGGAAGGGGTAGGGCAATGGGCAAAGGGCAATGGGCAAAGGTTTTAATGGTTTTGATTTTTGAAATTAGAGTTTGTAACTGTATAATACTACCCTGTTTTTTGAGCAAAAAT
>JAACUG010000140.1 GCA_009993045.1 Cyanobacteria bacterium CG_2015-22_32_23 | reverse complement strand
TAAGGATTCACCTGAAGCAGGAAGTGAACGTCCATCCCATGAAGAGTGGGAACTTGACTCATTGATCAAGTTTGAGTAAGTTTCATAGAGCGGTAGTAGCGTATTAATACTCATAGTTTAAGCCCGTTTAATTCTAAAATATTTACGTTTTACTATCGACTACTCACTATTCATTCAATATTTACTATGGAATCACTAAATTCTTTTTTACCTTTGATTTGGTTTGGCATTTTAGCCTTATTTCTGTTTATGTATGTCATGTTAGATGGCTTTGATTTAGGGGTGGGAATCCTCTCCTTAACTTCTTCCTCTGAGGAAAGACGAGGTATCTTAATGACAAGTTTAAGTAACGTTTGGGATGCTAATGCTACATGGTTAATTTTAATGGGTGGTAGCTTATTTGGTGCTTTTCCTTTAGCTTATGCTACCATTTTGAGCTCTCTTTATATACCCATTATGGTTATGGTTATTGGCTTAGTTTTTCGCACGGTATCCTTTGAATTTAGGGAAAATTCTGAGAATAAGGTATTTTGGAATTATGCTTTCGGTATCGGTAGTTTTGTCGCAACTTTAGGGCAAGGTTTTGCTTTAGCAGGAGTAATTGAAGGTATCCACGTTGATGTTAATGGACATTTTATCGGCACTACATGGGATTGGTTAAATTGGCGCAGTGTGGTTATTGCGTTAACTTTAATTCAAGGTTATGTTTTAATTGGCTCTTGTTATTTAATCATGAAAACCTCTGGAAAGTTGCAGGAAACCCACTTTAAAACCGCTAAACTTGCCGCTATTACAACCCTTTTAGGGGCGATCGCCATTACTACTGTTGTGCCTATTTTTTCTCAATTTGCTAGAGAACGTTTGTTCCAAGCACCATTTATTTATGTATTTAGTATCATCCCAATTTTAGGAGTAATTTTAGTAACACTGCTACTAATTAGTCTAAATAAAAAACAGGAAAAAGCCCCATTTATTTTAACAATTTTAATTTTCTTGTTGACATTTTTAGGATTAGCTTTAGTGGTTTTTCCGTATATTATTCCTCCTAGTATTACCATTTATCAAGCAGCAGCTTCTCCAAGTTCATTAGTTTTTATGTTAGTATTTGTAGGGTTTTTAATTC
>JAACUG010000021.1 GCA_009993045.1 Cyanobacteria bacterium CG_2015-22_32_23 | reverse complement strand
GTACTAAAATTGATACATTACCGCTAATCCCCTAGAATATAATTCTAGTTTCTAGCGAACGAATCGCACCATTACTCATTACTCATTACTTATTACTCCACTTCTGCAAGAAGTCTAATCTAATACCCGATACCTTATTTATGGCGTAAAAAATCATATAAATCAATGTATTTTTGCCCAGGGTTTTTCCAAGAATAGTCATATTCCATCCCTTGTTTTTGGAGTTTTTCAAACTCTTTAGGATGATGATACCATAATGCGATCGCTCGTCCTAAAGCTGATTCTAAGGCATTATGATCCGTTTGATAAAAAACAAATCCATTTCTTTGGGTTTCTTGATGATTTTGATCATTATCTTTATCAAAAACTGTATCAATTAAACCACCAACACCACGAACTACAGGAACTGTACCATATTTTAAACCAATCATTTGAGTTAAGCCACAAGGTTCATAGTCACTAGGTACGACAATTATATCAGCTCCAGCATAAATTAAATGGGCTAATTCTTCATTAAAACCTAACTCTAAATGACAATCAGGGTTATTATTGAGAAAGTATTTTTCATGGGAAAACCAACTATTAATAGAAGACTCCGTCGCTGAACCTAATAAGACAAATTGCGCATTATGATGGAGAGAATAGTATAAAGAATGATGTACCAATTCTACACCTTTTTGACGATCAAGTCTGCCAATATAAGCCACAATAGGTTTTTGATCATCTTTTAATAATAGTCTTTCTCTTAAGGCTTGTCTATTTTTAGCTTTATTACTAATATCACTGATATTGTATTGATAAGGGATAAAAGTATCAATTTCAGGATTCCAAATATTATAATCAATTCCGTTGAGAATACCGTTAAATTTATAATGATGAAGTTCTAAAGTATGACCTAAACCATAACTAACACCGCTATATCTTGCTTCCCATGCGTGGTGAGGAGAAACGGTATTAACGTGATTAGAATAAACAATACCTCCTTTCATCATATTGAGAGCAAAAGGATTAAAGTTATCTTTGAGACGATCATAACTATAATAATAAGGGGCATTATTTAACCCCGTAGCTTCTAATATTTCAGAGCCACAAATACCTTGATGTTTAAAGTTATGGATAGTGTAACAAACTCTTTGATTTGCCATACCATGCCATTTATACATCTCATATAACATGACAGGGATTAATCCTGTTTGCCAATCATGACAATGGAGAATATCTGGGCGTTTATTACTAATAAAAAGAAATTCTAAAGCCGCTTTCGAGAAAAAAGCAAACCTCATATTGTCATCATTTTCTCCGTAGTAGCAACCTCGATTAAAGAAATTATCCTCACAATGGGGTTGAATAAAGAAACATAGTCGGCCATGTACCCAACCACAATAGACTGAGCAATGAATCGCCCCATCATACCAAGGCACATATAAATCTTTATAAGCATCATGTAAACCCCAAATATGATCGTAACGCATACAATCATACATAGGTAAAATAATTTCGACTGTATGACCTCTATTTTCGATTTCTCTACTTAACCCATAAACGACATCTCCTAATCCCCCTGCTTTAATTACAGGTGCGCACTCTGAAGCAATATGAACAATATACATAGAGAGCTTTTACCTCTTGGTTTTTCTTTCAAATTGATACATTTTATATCAAATTTTCGTCATTTTGTAAAGAATCGTAAATATTAGGAATTAATTACTCCTATCTCCTATCTCCTATTCTTCTATTCTTCTATCTTTGCTATAGTATTTTCGTTATCTTTATTAATCAATTTATATGACTTATAAAATGGAAGTGGGTAATCTTATTATTACTCCTGAAAATATTTTTCCTCTTTTAGCTGAAAAACAAATGATTGCCCCTTTAGCTAGGGAGATTATTTTAGATCAGGCGATCGCCAATATCGAATGTAGCCCAGAAGAAACAGCGATGGCGGAGCAACAATTCTTTATGCAAATGCAACTAAATCCTAATGATACTGAAAAATTACAAGGATGGTTAGAAAGAAATTATTTGACAAGGGAACAATTACAAAAAAGAATTTTAAGAAATACTAAACTCGAAAAATATAAAGAAGAAACATGGAGTAATGAAATAGAATCTTATTATTTAAAAAGAAAAAACCAACTAGACAAGATAGTTTACTCATTAATTAGGACAACAAACGTAGGACAAGCACAAGAATTATATTTTCGTATCTGTGAAGGAGAAAAAGAATTTTCAGAAATAGCAAGGGCATATTCTCAAGGTGCAGAAGCCGAAACAGGTGGATTATTAGGACCTGTGGAGTTAAGTGTACCACATCCACAAATTGCACAAAAACTCATGACATCTCAACCGGGGGAAGTTTTACCACCCATGAGAATCGGTGAATGGAATGTTATTTTACGATTAGAAAAATATTTAGCCGCACCATTAGATGAAAATATGAAACGTAGATTATTAGATGAATTATTTAATAACTGGCTGAATGAACAATTACAAAAACAAGTAAAATTTCAACTTAGTAGAGAATAAAAAATGATTGAAGGTTAATTAATAATATCTCTTATTTTGTTTAATCTTATTGAATTAATCATCAATAAAATCTGATATTTTCGGTTTAAAATTACGATTAACTATATAAAAAATCTTAAAATCAAAATTACTTAAATTTCTGAACAATTATTAATCATGGTATATACTGTTAATTCAGTAGGAGAGTTTCTTGCTACTGTTGAGCCTTTTAAACAATTATCACAAAATACACTTCAAGAATTATCTGAGCATTTTCAACCATTAAAATATGAAATGGGACAGATTATGCTAATCAAGGAGAAAATTCCACCTCATATTGCTATAATCTACGAAGGTCAAGCTCGTTGTATTGCTTATGATGCTCTTAATAGTCAACCAATTAGTTTACAGCTTTTGAGTAATGGTTGCGTTATCGGTTGGGAAAGTTTAATTAGAGGATTTCCTTCAGAAACAGCCATTGCCTCCACAGAAGTAATCGCCTTAACTTTAGATAGAGACAAATTTTTAAAGTTAGTCAATAAACATCCATCATTAAAAGAGTATTATCAAAATCAAGCAGGTTTAATTGAAATCTTCAACTTATTAAGCTATCAATTTATTCATCATGCTATCGGTGAAGGTAATCTTAAAAAATTAACCCAACAAGCTCTTAATTATACTCAAGTTTATAATTTATCTTCAGGAAAACAACAACAATTACCTCCTCCTCCTGAAAATCAAATCTGGGTATTGAGTAGTGGCACAATTAAAGATCAAGAAATAGGTTCAGAAGTACCATCAAATACTAAATTAACCCTTGATAGTGATTGTCGCTTTATTTCCTTACAATTACCAAAGCCTCAAGAATTATACAATCTTAAAAATATTGACAATATTACCGTTGAAACAGAAGAAATAGAAGACGTTTGGGCTGATGACACTTCCCATAAAGAGAATAAAACTCCCACTGTTACCCCTTCGGTGTTGATGGATAGTCAAGATATTCCCATCGCCGATTCTACTATCTTACAAAAACAACCCTCTTCTTTAACCAAAGAAAGTAAAAAACCTCTGAAAAACTATCCTTTTTTTAGTGGTAAAACAGAGGCAGAAATTGGTATTGCTTGTATGCGAATGCTTACCAAATACTATAAAATTCCTTATCGAGGGGAGGTTTTAGTTCGTATTATAAAAGAACAAGTACATAGAGGAGGACGTTTATCTCTTGATATTTGTGGGGCAATTACTGAATTAATCGGCTTAAATGCTCAATTAATAGGGCTTCCTGCTGGTGCTTTTGGACGTTTAGAAGGCCCTTTTTTAACAAAATTATCTGATAGTTTAGTCGTTATCTATGCTACCAGTGATAAAACTATTGTAGTAGCAGATCCTCGTCGTGGTGCTGTAAGAGAATATAAAACTAATGATTTTCTCGAAATTTGGGGGCAAGAAGGTAAGGTTTTACTCCTCAAACCAACCAAAGAAACTGCCCAAGAAAAATTTGGTTTAAGTTGGTTTGTACCATCTTTAATTAAATATAAATGGAGTTTAATAGAAGTTTTTATCGCTTCTTTCTTCGTTCAATTATTTGCCCTTGCTAATCCTTTAATGATTCAGATTATCATTGATAAAGTAATTGTGCAAAATAGTCCTGATACCCTGCAAGTCTTAGGGATATTTTTAGTGGTTTTGGCAGTATTTGAAGCCATTTTAAGTACTTTGCGGACGTATTCTTTTACAGATACAACCAATCGCATCGATATGACTTTAGGCTCGGATATTATCGATCACCTTTTACGCTTACCTCTTAGATACTTTGAAAAGCGTCCTGTAGGAGAAATTTCTACCCGTATTAACGAGTTAGAGAATATTAGGTCATTTTTAACAGGAACTGCTTTAACGGTGGTTTTAGATGCCATTTTCTCCGTTATTTATATTGCGGTTATGTTCGTTTATAGCCCATTATTAACTTTTGTGGCTTTGGGTATTATTCCCATTTTCGTGCTTCTAACCCTTGTATTTTCTCCTTTGATTCGTCGTCAACTACGAGCAAAAGCCGAGCGTAACGCTGAAACTCAATCCCATCTGGTAGAAATTATGTCAGGGATTCAAACGGTTAAAGCTCAAAATATTGAATTAAAATCCCGTTGGGAGTGGCAAGAGCGTTATGCTAAATATGTCGGTACAAGTTTTCAAACTGTTATTACTCAAACTTTAGCAGGTTCAGCGAGTAACTTTTTAAATAAATTATCACAACTTCTGGTTTTATGGGTTGGTGCTTATTTAGTATTGAAAGGAGACTTAACTTTAGGGCAATTAATCGCTTTCCGTATTATCTCAGGTTATGTTACTTCACCGATTTTACGTCTCGCTCAACTCTGGCAAAATTTTCAACAAACTGCTTTATCTCTTGAACGTTTAGCTGATATTGTAGATCATCCTCAAGAAGCGGAGGAAGATAGAGATAACATTCCTATGCCCTCCATTCAAGGCACTTTAAAATATGATAATGTCTGTTTTCGTTTTAAACCCCATGGCCCTTTACAATTAAATAACGTTAGTATCGAGTTTCCTGCGGGTACATTTGTCGGTATTGTGGGAGAAAGTGGCGCTGGTAAAAGTACTATGACAAAGCTGGTTTCTCGACTTTATGAGCCTGAATCAGGGCGTATTTTGATTGATGGCTATGACGTTAACCGTGTAGAATTGTACTCTTTACGTCGTCAAATAGGAGTAGTACCCCAAGAAAGTTTATTATTTGATGGTACAATTTTAGAAAATATTGCTTTAACCAGTCCTGATGCTACCACAGAAGAAATCATTAAAGCCGCTCAAATTGCTGTTGCCCATGAATTTATCATGAATTTATCTAACGGTTATAATACTAGAGTCGGTGAAAGAGGCGCTTCTCTCTCAGGTGGACAAAGACAACGTATTGCCATCGCTCGTTCTGTGTTACAAAATCCAAGAATGTTAATTTTAGATGAAGCCACCAGTGCTTTAGACTATAATACAGAAGCTCAAGTATGTCAAAATTTAATTCATGCTTTCGATGATCGTACAGTATTATTTATTACCCATCGTTTGGGTACAATTCAAAATGCTGATTTAATCTTAGTTATGGATAATGGTTCAATTGTAGAGAAAGGTACTCATCAAGAATTAATGGCTATGATGGGGCGTTATTTTTACCTCTATCAACAACAACAAAAATCAAATAAATAAATATTAGACTTCTTACAGAAGTGGAGTAATGAGTAATAAGTAATGGTGCGATTCGTTCGCTAGAAACTAGAATTATATTCTAGGGGATTAGCGGTA
>JAACUG010000046.1 GCA_009993045.1 Cyanobacteria bacterium CG_2015-22_32_23 | reverse complement strand
GTTTTGATTTTTGAAATTAGAGTTTGTAACTGTATAATACTACCCTGTTTTTTGAGCAAAAATGCCTAAAACTACGCACTTTTTTATTAACTTAACTATGCCCCAAGCCTTGATTTTAATAGCTTTCTGATTTATTCAGCAACCCCTAAGTAGATAGGGAAAATTAATTGTCTGTTTATTTTCCACATTTCCCTTCTAATTCCCCATTCCCCTTCTAATTCCCCTTCTATCTCCTTTCTCCTAACTCCTTTCTCCTATCTCCTTTCTCCTTTCTCCTTTCTCCTAACTCCTAACTCCTAACTCCTTTCTCCTATCTCCTATCTCCTAATATATCTACTTTCTGTTTTTTGAAAAAAAGATAAAATAAGGATAAATTTATTGCCATCATTATCTATGAAAATCGCTCCATTACCTGACAACGAAAATCAGCGAATCGAAGCGCTAATGAGATATAACATCTTAGATACCGACTTTGAGGAAACCTATGACGAAATTACTAAGTTAGCTGCTTCTATTTGTGGAACTCCTGTAGCTCTGATGAGTTTAATTGATAGCGATCGCCAGTGGTTTAAATCTAAAGTTGGTTTATCTGCTGGTGAAACCCCAAGAGATTTAGCTTTTTGTGCCCATGCTATTCTGGACGATAATATTTTGGTAGTTCAAGATGCTTCGCAAGATGAACGTTTTGCTGATAATCCCCTTGTCACCCAAAATCCTCCTAGTATTCGTTTCTATGCAGGAGCACCTTTAATTACTCCTGATGGTTACGCTTTAGGTACTTTATGCGCTATTGATAATGTTCCTAGAAATTTAACACCTCAGCAATTAAATGCTTTAAAAATTTTGGCTAAACAAATTATTAGTCAATTAGAATTACGCATGGCTTTTCAGAAATTGCAAGAATATTCTCAAGAATTAAAGGAATTAAATGCTAGTAAAGATAAGTTTTTTTCTATTATCGCCCATGATTTAAAAGCTCCTTTTAACACTCTCTTAGGTTTTAGTGAAATACTCAAAGATAATGGAAAAAGTCTTAATCCAGAGGAAGTTGAAGATTTAGCTACAGAAATTTATAATTCAGGTCAAATTACCTTTAAATTACTCAAAAATCTTTTAGAATGGTCAATGTTAGAAACAGGCAAAATGAAGTGTCAACCAGAAAATATTAATCTTGATCATCTTGTTAATGATGTTGTTAATATTATTTCTTCTACCGCTAAAGAAAAAAATATCTCTTTGAGTGTTACTGGTGATTTTTCTGTATTAGTAGAAAGCGATCGCAAAATGTTATTTTCTACCTTACAAAATTTGGTATCTAATGCCATTAAATTCACACCTTCAGGAGGCAAAATCAATATTGAGATAAATCATGATCAAAAATTTGTCACTATCAATGTGATTGATACGGGAGTAGGGATGACATCCAAACAAATAAACCAACTTTTTAATATTGAATGTTGCTGTAGTAGTGAAGGTACCCAAGGAGAAACAGGTACAGGATTAGGTTTATTATTATGCCAAGAATTTGTGGAAAAAAATAGCGGTAAAATTTGGGTTAATTCTGAAGTAGGGAAAGGCTCAACTTTTAGTTTTACTATTCCTCTGGCAAAAGAATAATAGTTATTAAAAATAAATATAGTGTTTGAATATATTAAATGATATTTTAGTTATTTAGATTTGATACGCCTCATCTTCATGGGAATTTTGCTTTTTGTTTAATTGTTAATGCACAACATGAGAAAATAAAAATAATCTTAATCTTATAAATACTATGACAGAAAATTTAAAAAGTAAAACTATTACAGGCGGAGTACAGCGATCGCCTAACCGTGCTATGCTTAGAGCCGTTGGTTTTGGTGATGATGATTTTAGTAAGCCTATCGTTGGGGTTGCTAATGGTTATAGTACTATTACTCCTTGCAATATGGGCTTAAACGATTTAGCCTTAAAAGCTGATGCTAGTATCAAAAAAGCTGGTGGAATGCCTCAAATGTTTGGCACTATTACCATAAGTGATGGTATATCTATGGGTACAGAAGGGATGAAATATTCTTTAGTATCCAGAGATGTTATTGCTGATTCCATCGAAACCGCTTGTACTGGTCAAAGTATGGATGGTGTAATCGCTATTGGTGGTTGTGATAAAAATATGCCAGGGGCGATGATTGCCATGGCTAGAATGAATATTCCTGCTATTTTTGTTTATGGTGGTACGATTAAACCAGGTCATCACAACGGAAAAGATTTAACGGTAGTTAGCGCCTTTGAAGCTGTAGGACAATATAGTGCAGGAAAAATTGATGAGACAGAATTAACCGCCATTGAAAAAAAAGCCTGTCCAGGGGCAGGATCGTGTGGTGGTATGTTTACAGCTAATACTATGTCCTCGGCTTTTGAAGCGATGGGTATGAGTCTTCCTTATTCTTCTACAATGGCAGCCGAAGATGCCGAAAAAGCTCAAAGTACGGAAAAATCAGCTTATGTTTTAGTGGAAGCTATTCGTAAGCAAATTTTACCTAGTGATATTCTTACCCGCAAAGCCTTTGAAAATGCCATCGCTGTTATTATGGCAGTAGGTGGTTCGACTAACTCCGTATTGCACCTGTTGGCGATCGCAAATACGATGGGAGTGGAATTAACTTTAGATGACTTTGAAAATATCCGTCAAAGAGTCCCTGTTATCTGCGATTTAAAACCCTCTGGACGTTATGTTACGGTGGACTTACACAACGCTGGGGGGATTCCTCAAGTGATGAAAATGTTGCTGGTTAACGGTTTATTACATGGGGATGCGTTAACTATTAGTGGACAAACTATTGCTGAAATCTTAAGGGATATACCCGAAAATCCTCCCACTAATCAAGATGTAATTCGTCAATGGGGAAATCCTTTATATAAAGAAGGACATTTAGCTATTCTTAAAGGTAATTTAGCCTCCGAAGGTTCAGTGGCGAAAATTAGTGGGGTCAAAAATCCTCAAATGACAGGCCCTGCTAGGGTTTTTGAATCTGAAGAAGAATGTTTAGACGCTATTTTAGCAGGTAAAATTAAAGCAGGAGATGTGGTAATTGTACGTTATGAAGGCCCTGTAGGTGGACCGGGTATGCGTGAAATGTTAGCACCAACATCAGCTATTATTGGCGCTGGTTTAGGGGATAAAGTAGGTTTAATTACCGATGGACGTTTTTCTGGTGGTACTTACGGTTTAGTAGTGGGTCATGTTGCACCAGAAGCCGCCGTTGGTGGTAATATTGCTCTGGTGAAAGAAGGTGATAGTATTACTATCGATGCCCATGAAAAATTGTTGCAAATAAACATCTCCGATGAAGAGTTAGCAAAACGTGCAAGTCAATGGCAACCTCCTCAACCTCGTTACCGTCGGGGTGTTTTAGGTAAATATCGCAAATTAGTTTCTTCAAGTAGTTTAGGTGCTGTTACAGATTTGAGCCTATAAAATATCGTAGGGGCTTAATATATAAAAAACCCCTACAATTTATTTTTCTGATTTATCTCCCCGTTTCCTTTTTATCTCCCCGTTTCCTTTTATCTCCTAATTGCTCATTGTTTCATTGCTTGATAGGATAAAATCTGAAAGATTTATAAAATAAATATATATGAGTCAAATCATAGAAACTATAGCCCCTCATGGTGGACATTTAGTCAATCGTATTGCAACTTCCGCCGAAAGAGATGAATTTATGGCACAAGCCGATAAATTGCCTAGAGTTCAGTTAGATGAAAGAGCAACCTCAGATCTTGTTATGATCGCTATTGGTGGTTTTAGTCCTCTTAATGGCTTTATGGCACAGGATGACTACGAAAGAGTCGTTGAAGAAATGCGTCTTGTGAATGGACTTCCTTGGTCTGTACCTGTAACATTATCTGTCACCCAAGAAGTAGCAGAACCTTTAAAAGAAGGTAGTTGGATACGTTTAGATGATCCTCATGGTAGATTTGTCGGAGTTTTAGAACTTACCCAAAAATACCGCTACAATAAGGCTCATGAAGCCACTAACGTTTATCTTACCGATGAAGAAGCACACCCTGGTGTTAAAGTTGTATATGAACAAGGGGAAATTAACTTAGCTGGTCCTGTTTGGTTGTTACAAAGAGACTCTCATCCTTTATTCCCATCCTATCAAATTGATCCTGCACAGTCTCGTAAAATGTTTATGGATAGAGGCTGGAAAACTGTTGTTGGTTTTCAAACCCGTAACCCCATTCACCGCGCCCATGAATATATCATTAAATGTGCTTTAGAAATCGTTGATGGTTTATTTTTACATCCTTTAGTTGGTGCGACAAAAAGTGATGATATTCCTGCTGATGTACGGATGAATTGTTATGAGATTATGGTAGAAAACTATTTTCCTCAAAATCGTGTAATTCTTGCCATTAATCCTTCTGCTATGCGTTATGCTGGTCCTAGAGAAGCCATTTTTCATGCTTTAATTCGCAAAAATTATGGTTGTACTCACTTTATCGTCGGTAGAGATCATGCGGGTGTCGGTGACTATTATGGTACTTATGACGCTCAATTAATTTTTGAACAGTTTAAGCCTGAAGAATTAGGTATTACTCCCATGATGTTTGAGCACGCTTTTTATTGTAAAATTACCGAGCAAATGGCTACGTCTAAAACTAGCCCTGCTACAAAAGAAGATCGTATTCATTTATCTGGTACAAAAGTAAGAGAAATGTTACGCCGTGGTGAATTACCTCCTCCACAATTTTCTCGCCCAAAAGTTGCCGCAGAATTAGCTAAAGCAATGCACCAATAATCCATTAAAATAAAACAATTAATAATTAACAATTAAAAACCAATTATTTATGATAAAAAAAGGGGTATAAATATTTGTTTAATAATAGTGAAATTAATTTTCAGGCTGAAGAAATTGTTAACTTAGAAGTTCAACAACAAATTATTCCTATTCAACATTATTTAAGGCAACCTTTTCGTTTAGTTAAAGCTATTGCCGATGAAAAATTACTGAAAATTTTAGGAAATGATCTTTATCAATTGCAGATGAAACCTCTTAATTTTTTAGAAATTTATCATTTTCAACCTAGTGTTATTTTAAAAGTTTGGACTGGTGCAAGTGGTAATGTTTATTTAAAGTCTGAATCTTGCGAAATTAAAGGTATTGAGTATATTAATCGTCGATTTTCTCTTGATCTTAAAGGTAAATTAACTCCCGTGGAAATAGAGGGTAAAATTTGTTTACAAGGGAGGGCAAATTTAACGGTAAAAGTTGATTTACCACCACCTTTGTGGTTAACTCCTAAAGCTATTTTACAAACTACGGGTAACAGTTTATTAAAAGGTGTATTAATGCGCATTAAACATCAATTAATGTCTCAATTATTGCAAGATTATTATAGTTTTGCTCAAGGAGAAAAAGAAAAAATATCTCATCCTCAAAGTATTTTAAAATTGTCTGAAACTTAATATTTAACGTCAATAAATTATAAAATTTTTCCCTAAGAGATAGAAGATAATAGTAAGAAATAACCTATTTTAAATTATCTTCGGTTTCACTATCTAAAATATTTTCTACGGTTTGATAAATAGTTTCTGCTTCTTCCCAAGAATTACCAATACTGGTTAAACCAATTTTGCCAAATTCTGATAATGCACCCATTAAATGAAATACTGTACCCGTTTTGGTGCTACTATCAAAATGTAAATGATGTTTAGCGATAATATCCATTAAATCATAAGGTAATAATCCGTGATATTGAGGTTTTTGTAAATTGTCAGAAGCGATATAATATTTTTCTTTTTCTTTAGGACTATAAAACAACCCATCATCAGTATTATAGTTACCATTAGTTAAAAATTTTAATGTCATAAATGGGTGAGTTGTACCACCTTTTCTCAAATTAATTTCTATGGCATATAATAGCCATTTTTTTTCTTCTTTTACAGCTAAAAAGTCCACAGAAAATCTTTCCATTGCTCCTTTTTTTGCTAATTCTAAGCCTACTTTTAAGCCTAATTCTTGTAATTGTAAACGATAATCTTCTTGGGCAGGAAAACGACAACCGAGATAAATTTGTCCATCTTCTCCTCCTAAAATTTGATCATGGGTAGAAATTATTTGAACTTTACCACTAGGAGTTATATAACCTTGCATACTAGGGGAAAATTTTATTTCTCCTTCAATAAATGCCTCGACAATTACTCCTAATTCAGGAATACGTTGACAAAAATTTATCCAAGTTTCTCCTAATCCTTGTACTTTGGCTTCATGGATAATTTGAGTAACTAAATTTTCTTTTTTTTCTAAACTTAAATCTGCGGAAAATAAACCGCTAATACCACTAACATCTAAAACTGCATTACCTTCTCCTGAAAAGCCTTCATTTAATTTTATTACTACTTTGTTTAAGTAAGATTTTCTTTCTAATAATAAAGTAATTTCTCTAATTAAATCATTAATATTATAAACTAATTGACTGCCATCAGGATGAAGAAGATTACATTTAGCAAAAATTTCCCGACTACCTCCTTTTGATCCCCAATATAATAATTCTGGACTAGATGCTAATAATGGAATGTCTAATTTTATCGATAATTCTTGTTCTAAAATAGTTGAATTAAAACATACCATATAACTTTTATTAGGGCGTAAAAAATGCTTAATTTTATTAATTAAACGAGGCCTTTCTAAGATTTTTTCTGTTAATGGTTTGAGTGAAGAATCATAGGTTGTTAATAATAATAAACGTTCTCTGGCATGGGAAAAAGGAATACTCGGTAATAATTGTAAATAATAATCAATAATAATAGGTGATAAAGGTTGTGCAGTAACGTAAATTAGACGAGTAAGGGGATTTCTTAAACGAATTAAAGAAAATAAAAGTCTTTCTTCATAGTGTAAAAATCCGACAACTTTTTTACCTACTTTTTGATCAATACTAAAGGAAGGAATTACTAGAATATCTTGATCATCATTTTCTAAAATATCTCCTTCTTGCCAATAATTTTTTAATTGATTTTGTAAGGTTTTAAAATGTTCTTTATCTTCAAGAGAAACAGTCATAATTTATAATCAAAATTTGAAGCATTTATTAATTTTACTCTATCAAAAAATAGTATTAATAAATTTTAAAATTACAAAAATCTTAATAATATTTATCAAAAATATACTTACTTTATAGTTAATTTATCTCCAATTTTAATTATTCCTTCATCCACTGCAATTAAATTTTGTCCAAACATAATACCATCAAAAGTATTGCGAAAAGTGCTTAAAGTTAATAACGGCTCTTTTAATGGGTTTATTGTGCCTGTTTTTTGATCTGTTGTAGTCACAATACAACGACTACAAGGTTTAACTACATCAAATTTAATTTCTCCAATTTGGATTTTTTTCCATGTATCTTCTATAAAAGGAAATTCTGTATTAACAACTATATTTGGACGAAAACAATTCATAAAAAAATGAGGTTTTTCTTCAGGATATTTATTAGTTAAACGTTGATTTAATTCCTCTAAAGAAGCCGTATTTGTTAATAAAAAAGGAAAGCCATCAGCAAAACTAACGGGTTGATTTTCTTTAATACTATAGTTAGGATTAATGCTTCTAATATAATCATCAGATTGTTGAACTAAACGACAAGAAATATCTATTTTTAAGGCTTCTTTAAACCATTTTGCTACTTCTTTTCCTTGATCAATAGCTATGGTATAATCACGCCAAACATTAACATTTACTAATTCTTTATCTATAGAAGGAGTTAATTCAAAATCTGAAATATGATTATTTTCACACCTTAAATATAATTTTTCTTCACTAATTTCTACTTGAATAGTTGCCAGTTGAGGATATTGCCTTTGAGTTAAAAATTTACCTCTTTCATCTACTAACATAAACTGACGATCATAAAATGCAGTTTCATAAAAGTTTTTTAAACCTTTCGGAGT
Source organism: Cyanobacteria bacterium CG_2015-22_32_23 (assembly GCA_009993045.1). GTDB lineage: Bacteria > Cyanobacteriota > Cyanobacteriia > Cyanobacteriales > Cyanobacteriaceae > Geminocystis. The sequence continues at coordinate 12,619 of JAACUG010000046.1, read as the reverse complement.
TATTCGCGCATGGGTTAAACTAATTCCTTGACAAGATTTTATGGGATAAATAAAAATTTCAGTTACTTTCATCTTATTTATTTTGTAGGAAAATTGAGAGCAATTTACTCGAAAACTTCAGGCCATAAATCAACTATTTTAAGTTGCCAATCAGGAAATAACTCAGGAATAGTTAAAATATCATTATCTGTGAATATTTCTACTTCAGAATTAGAGCGAAAAACTTTGACAATATGTTCATCAGGATCAATAAAAATTGCCACCATTGCACCAAATTCTAAGAAATTTTTTAACTTATTTTCTAGTTTACTAACTCGATCAGAAGCGGACTTAATTTCTACTACTAAATCTGGTACAACTTCAGCATAACTACGGGGACTTACTTTCAATTTTTCAGCTTTTACAAAAGCAACATCTGGTGCTAATAAGTCTCCATTAGGCATAATAAAACCAGCAGATGAGCCTGTTACTCTTCCTAATTTACGAGGATTAACCCAATTTTTTAAATAAGTAAGAAAACCTCCGCCAACGTCTTCAGAAAGAAAATCTGATGGACTCATAATAATTATTTCTCCTTCTTTTAATTCATATTTTAAATTAGAATTTTGTTGTTGAATTTTGTCAATATCTGTAATAGTTAAAGTCATTTCTTTATCCTCTTTATAGTCAATATTTATTCTATTTTAAATTAGTTATTAATGGATTATTTTTAATTTCTAAATAGATCAATAAAGCATTAATATCCGCAGGATTTACACCGCCAATTCTTGTCGCTTGTCCGATGGTTAAAGGTTTTACTTTTGTTAATTTTTCCCTTGCTTCCATGGATAAAGTTTCTATGATCATATAATCTAAATTTTCTTCTAATTTACGGTTACTATGACGAGCAACTTGATCAATTTGAGTTTGTTGTCTTTTGATATAACCAGAGTATTTAATTTCAATTTCTGCCCCTTCTTTTTCGGCTTTATTTAACTCAGGATTATGCAAATTATATTTAACTAAATCATCATAATGAAAACTAGGACGACGTAATAAATCTGCTAAAGTAATTGAGCCTTTTATTTTCTGTTGTGTATCCTCAATAATTTTAAGAGAAACTTCTTCTTTTTCTTTAATTCTCGTCTCATATAATCTTTCTTGTTCACCAATTATATTCTTTTGTTTTCTTTGATATAACTCCCAACGGCGATGGCCTATTAAACCAATTTCTCTACCCAAAGGAGTTAAACGTTGATCTGCATTATCAGAGCGTAAAATAAGGCGATATTCCGAGCGTGAAGTTAACATTCGGTAGGGTTCACGGAGATCTTTAGTACATAAGTCATCAATTAGAGTACCAAGATAACTTTGCTCCCGTGAAAACACAATCATCTCTTTATTTTGAGCAAATTTAGCGGCATTTATTCCAGCCACAATACCCTGCGCTGCTGCTTCTTCATAACCAGTTGTACCATTAATTTGTCCTGCGGAAAATAACCCCTCAATTTTTTTTGTCATCAAAGTGGGATAACATTGAGTCGCTGGTAAAAAGTCGTATTCTACAGCATAGGCAGGGCGTAACATAACACAATTTTCTAAGCCGGGTAAAGTGTGTAACATTGCCAGTTGTATATTTTCAGGTAAACCAGTGGAAAAGCCTTGTATATATAATTCTGGAATGTCTCTACCTTCAGGCTCAATAAAAATTTGATGGCTTTCTTTATCAGCAAAACGAACGATTTTATCTTCAATACTAGGGCAATATCTTGGCCCTTTAGAATCGATAAAACCACCGTAAATAGGCGATAAATGTAGATTATCTTTAATTAAAGTATGGGTTGCTTGGGTGGTGCGAGTGAGATAACAGTTCATCTGTTCCCGTTCGATCCATACTTCAGGATCAAAGCTAAACCAACGTATTTCATCATCAGGTGGTTGTACTTCCATTTTGGAGTAATCAACGGTTCTTTTGTCAACCCGTGCAGGTGTACCAGTTTTAAGTCTTCCCGTTTCAAAACCTAAATCGTTGAGGGTTTGTGTTAAACCAATAGCCGCAAATTCCCCTGCCCTTCCTGCTGCCATGGATTTACCGCCAATCCAGATTTTCCCATCTAAGAATGTGCCTGTAGTTAATACCACTGCTTTAGTTTTAAAACAACTACCGAAATAAGTTTCAACGCCGATTATTTCATCATTTTTCCCTAACACTAAATCCGTTACCATACCTTCTCGAATGGATAAATTAGGCTCATTTTCCACAATATTTTTCATCACGGCAGCATATTCTCTTTTATCGGTTTGCGCCCGTAATGCCCATACCGCAGGGCCTCTTGAATTATTTAAGACTCTTTTTTGTAAGTAAGTTCTATCGGCCATTTTACCAATTTCACCCCCCAAAGCATCCACTTCATGGGTAAGTTGGGATTTAGCAGGGCCGCCTACTGCTGGATTACAAGGTTGCCACGCAATTTTATCTAAGTTGAGGGTTAACATCATGGTGCGACATCCCAATCTAGCACTAGCCAAGGCAGCTTCACAGCCTGAATGCCCTCCGCCGATTATAATTACGTCAAACTCATCTTGAAATTCTACAGGGGTTTTAATGGTCATTTTTATCTATTCTCTTTACACAAACTGAACTATAAGTATCTAACTTTCTATGATAACGTTTTATGTTTTAGCCTAGTTAAATCCTCAATTTTTTGGGAAATTAACTGATTATTTTCTATGATTTTCTTACGACTCAAATAAGATTGCTATATAGCTAGTCTAAAGAAGTTTTACAGTTTATAATTTACCTTTTAAAGCGATACAAGATAGGATAATTCGGCTCATAACTACAAGCCTAAATCTTAATGTTTATTGGCACAATCTATTACCATCAGAATTTGTCATTTCCTAAAATCATCTAATGGTGATTCAGGCTCATCAAGGATAAACTCAACAGATAACCTGACTTTACCTTTACGCCATAATTTACCAGCTACTAAAACCTTAGCACATACACCATTATTACACCATTCTTTTTGATCTTCATTCAAACTCAGATTTTGTAAAAGTAAATTTTTAAATTCCTCTATGGTAAAAGTTTTGTGAGGCATTCTGGGTTTTGTTTTTTCATTCTCAAGAGAAATAACGTCTTGTGAATTTAAAAGTTCTATTTTATCCGTCATAGTTGATATTATTGTGATAATTACTAATTTTTTTGCTTTTTATTTTAGTCTTTGATAAGCAGTAACTAATCCATTTTCATCTCCTACATTACCCGGAAATAAAACTACTGGTAAATTTGGGAAAAGATGGTGATTTTTAGGTGTAATTATAACCGAACATCCTGCTAAAATTTGCCCTAATAATCTTGCTTCTTTTAAGGCTAAACCATCGCTTAAAACATCATTAGAAGTAATGCCACCTTTACTAATTAAAAAGCCAATATCTGAAGGTAAATTGCGCACAATATCCATTAAAACTGCTGAAACTTGTTTACCAAATTCTAGTCGAGTTTCGATGTCAGGAAAACTCAATTCTTGACGACTGGTATAAACTACGGGGGTTAAATTGTTGTCTAAAGTTTCGGTTATTTTTGTTAATGCTGAGGTGATAATTTTTTCTCGATTTTGTAAATTATCTCTTAAAAAAGTAACATCAATTTCAATGCCAACAATATCAGATTGCTGTAATAGTTGTGTTAATTGTTGAGTAGTTTTTTGGACATGAGAACCAACTATAATAACCCCAGATTTATCAGTAGGCTTATATTTTGCCATGGCTTCCGCTTCTATAGGTTGCTTTCCCAATCTGGCTAGAGAAGTTAAAATACTCGCCGCACTACGAAAAAGGAACTTTTTGCCCTCACTAGCTACTTGGAGTAAGTCATGAGCAAATTTATCTAAATCCTGTTGATTTTCACCATCGACTACTACACATTGATTATGTTTCAATTCTCGAAGGCGATTTTGTGTACCGTTTCTAATATCATCGAGTAAAAATCTTTCTACTTTATCGGCGGTAATTTTACCTTGAGTTTTTTCTTCTACATAATCAGGAAGATAACTATATTTATAACCAAATACTGAATCTTGAGCAAATTCTGTTTGATGTACAGGAGTTTCAACGCCGTTAACTAACAGATAATGAATAGAGTTACGGGTGATTCTTCCTCCCTCAAAAAACGCTGGTATCAGGAAATGTGCGTCAAATTCCCCTAATTCTTGGGCGATAACATCGGTTTCTAGGGGATAATGTCCTCTTAAAGTAGAATCTGAGCGACTTACCACCAAATACTCTTTAATACCTTCCTTGGCGATCGCCTCTTTTAAATTACGACAAACTTCTTCAGTAACTTGTTGAGCTTGTGTGGGAGTTAATGCTCTTGTATTAGTTAAAATGAAAAAAATGGAGGATTCATCTTTTAAGCCGTCTCGTAAAGTTTCCACATCCCATTTCATTAATAATAAACAACTGTGGACAGTTTGAGAACCAGTGGGATCATCATCTAATACAATTATTTTTGGTTGGTGATTCATAAAATTAGGAATTAGGAATTAGAAGTTAGAAGTTAGAAATTAGTAAAGAAACGGGGAATTAGTAAGAAAGAGATAAGAATAAAGTTATAACCATAAATATTTTTCTTTTTTGATGATTAATTAGCAGATTTTTGAGTAAGCCTTCATTATTCACTATCCATTATTCTTTTAAGACATAACCAACGCCTCTGACGGTTTGAATGATTCTTTTTTCTTTATTAGACTCTAATTTTAACCGTAAATAACGCACATAAACCTCAATAATATTTGAATCACCTCCGAAGTCATAACCCCAAACTCTTTCTAAAATTTGATCTCTGGTTAATACTTGTCTTGGGTGAGATATTAAATATTCCATTAAGTCATATTCTGTAGCGGTTAATTCGATAGGGCGATCGCCTCTTTTAACTTCACGGGTACGACGATTGAGAGTAAGATCCATAAATTGTAGTTGATCGGGATCTTCTTCATTACTACGACGTAAATGAGCGCGGAATCTTGCTAATAATTCTTCAATGCTAAAAGGTTTGACAATATAGTCATCAGCACCAGCATCTAAACCAGCTACTCGATCACTAATTTCATCTTTAGCTGTTAATAATATAATAGGAGTTTTACTGCCCGTTAAACGCAGACGACGACAAACTTCTAACCCTGAAATACCGGGTAACATCCAATCTAACAAAATCAAATCAGCATTACATTCTCTAGCAGTGGTTAAACCAGACATACCATCATGAGCAACAATAACTTCATAACCCTCATATTGCAATTCTAATTCTAAAAATTTTGCTAGTTTTTGTTCATCTTCTATCACTAAAATCTTATTCATAATTTCCTATCAAGTTTGATTAATAAAGGATGTGTTAGCAGACAAAATCAAGACATAATAATTAATAATTGACAAATCCTATTTCCTAAATTTTATAGTTTACCGATGATAGAGATAATAACTAATAATTATCACACTTTTGTCCATTGTAAGTTTACTATTTTTAATTATTAATCGGTCCTAAAATATCATTTAATATTCTTAATTGCTCTGATGTACCCATACACATTAAAGAATCTCCTACTTCTAAAATACTATCCCCTGTTGGGCCTACTATTAAAATACCATCACGACGACGAATAGCTACTACTAACGCACCTGATTTTGCTCTTAATTGAGTTTGAGCTAAAGTTTTACCGATACAAGGACAATTCTCTTGACTTAATAAACATTCTTCTAAATAATAAGCTTTTTCTTCTCCTGCAAAAATACCATCCACAAAATCCATCACCTGTGGACGTAATGCCGCCGCCGCTAATCTTTTTCCGCCAGTAATATAAGGTGAAACAACAGCATCCGCTCCAGCCCTTTCTAATTTTTTGATAGCTTCTTCTGTACTAGCTCTGGCGATAGCCCGAATATTGGGATTAAGAGCTTTTGCCGACATAACAGTATATAAATTATCAGCATCAGAACTTAAAGCCGCTACAATACAGATGGCTTGATCAACTTTAGCTAATAACAAAAATTCATCTAAGGTAGCATCACCCTGAAGTACTAAATAACCCTCCTGTTGAGCTTTATCAATTTCATCTAATTCTAAATCGAGGATAATAAAAGGGATACCTTCGGCGGCAAACTCCCTCGCTACATGATTTCCCGTACGCCCGTAACCGCATAATATGTAATGGTTAGATAATTTGTCAATCACATTCTTTTTTTGCCTTAAACGAATACTTTCTCGAAAATAACCTTGTAAAAATGCCTCTGTAATCCGATTTAATAAATAACCGATGGCAATAAGTCCCATCATGATTAAAACCATGGTAAACAATCTAGATCGATCATTTAGGGGATTTATCTCCCCAAAACCAACGCTAGATAAGGTAATCATCGTCATATAAGCTGAATCTATTAATGACCACTTTTCGACTAACCAAAACCATAAAGTACCCATCAGAAAAACAGTTACTAATAGTAGTGAGGCCGCAAAAAGTTCTCTCCTTAACCTTAGATAGTTTTTTTCTAAAGTATATTTACTAACTTTCGGTTTTTTTAAAAAAATTTTTTCTACTCCTATTCAATGAATGTACACCGTTGTTAGTCCATAAATTAGTATTGAAACCTCACAAAAATATTTATTTTGAGTAACTTTGAGTTTCTGATTTAATTTTAATATTTACAACGGAAATTTTCTTAAAAATTAAATATCAATTAATGATGACATAAAAAGATAATCAAATCTTATATCATTAATTAATGTCATGATTTCTTGATATAATGATCCCTATAATCCATATCTTTGGTTAATTAAGTAAAAATAAGAGGTTATACCCCTTGACAAATAAGGGTTAGATTTTGTTACATAAGGTTAAGTAATTGATCCCTGTGGAGAGGGGAAATAAATTTAAGCCTTGAAAGGTTTATCTAAACCGACTTAGCAACAAAAAATTATGATGACTTGACTGTTGATCAATAAAAGTAAAAAGATTTAATCTTATGTCCAAACAACGACCACCTTTAGAGGAAATGACCTTACGGCAACTAAGAAAAGTCGCTAGTTTGCTCTGCATTCCTCGTTATAGCAGAATGCGCAAAGCACAATTATTCAGTGCCATTCAATTAAAACAAGACGAAAATATTTCAATAAATAACATAAATTCTAATAATCAAATAAACTTATCAAATCAACAAGATACTAAGGAGACATCAAAAATGGAAGCATCTAAATTTGAAGTAGGACAAGAAGACTTAACGGGGGGCCCCCTTGCAGACGTAGATTACGGTATAGGAGAATTACCCGACGGTTACGGTGCAAGTCGAATTGTTTTAATGCCTCGTGATCCCCAATGGGCTTATACTTACTGGGATATATCCAACGAGAAAAAAGAAGAATTACGTCGTCAAGGAGGGCAACAGTTAGCTTTACGTTTATATGATGTTACTGATATTGATTTAAACCATCAAAATCCTCACAATATCCAAGAATATCTTTGCGATGAGTTAGCTCGTGAATGGTATTTACCTCTTCCTGTAAGCGACAGAGATTATATCATTGACATCGGTTATCGTTGTTTTGACGGACGTTGGTTAGTTTTAGCTCGTTCAATTCCCGTAAGAGTACCTCCTGTTTATCCTAGCGATTGGGTAGAAGATGTATTTGTAACAGTACCTTGGGAAGAAGATTTAAAAACAAAAACTGTTTATACATTAACTCCTCCTGCCAAAAAAGCAGCATTAGCCGCACAAAAACAACAACAACAGCAATTACAACAAAATACTTATCATAATCAAATTCATAGTGAAATTTTCGGTTTAGCTCATGGTGTTGAAGCTCAAAGAGTAGCTGGTTCACTTTATGGTAGTATGCAACAAGTTCCTAGTTCGATGATCCCTGAAAATGCTCTTAGTTCTTATGTATTTCCTTCTGGAGTCGGAATGTGGGCAACTACAGGAGGCTTCGCTTCAGGATCTGGATCTGGTGCTGGTTTCGGGGTAGCTTCAGCTTATAGTCTTGGTTTAGCTTCAGGCTCAGGGGGTGGATTTTCTGCCGATGCAATTCCTAATAAACCTCGTAAATTCTGGTTAGTAGCAGACGCTGAATTAATCGTTTATGGTGCTACAGAGCCTGATGCAAAAGTAACCATTGGTGGTAGAGAAATCAAGTTAAATCCTGATGGTACTTTCCGCTTCCAGATGTCATTCCAAGACGGTAATATTGACTATCCTATTGTTGCGGTAGCTGCTGATGGCGAACAAACTCGCTCGGTACACATGACTTTTGACCGTCAAACTCCTTCTCGTAATACAAATACCAAAGAAGAAGCCGTTTTAGAGTGGTTTCCTCCTGTGAGATAAAAACTTCCCCTTCAAGTAGGATGTTTTCAAAGTCGGGGTTAATTTGTTTAACCCTTACTCTCCTTACTAGAGTATCCAAAGAGTGTCAATTTCACTAATTTTCAAAGATTAACTATAAAAACTGAAAACTAACATTATGTCGAAATTGATAATTTGTTCTTCCATATTGAGTTTAACTTTTTTCCACCACTAGATTTAATAAAAAGTACTGTAAAATAGAGAAGATAAAACAAGATTTGAGAATAATGAACTTAGATCAACAATTACGAAATTTGATTAACGAAGCCCCTGAGTATGGAGTTCCAGCTATTATTATGGAACATGGAGTTATCCCCGTAATCAGTGCTTATGCCCATCAGTTAGATTACAGCAAATATTATTTAAGACAAACCCTTGAGAATAATTTAGTTTTAACGATTTTAGGCACGGATAAACATCCTGAAGTTGAAAAAAGAGTAATTTATGCTTTCCCGACAGTAGAAGATGCCGCTAAATTTCCTGATACGAAAATTAATGATGCTAATGTCATCGCCCAAGAAATTCCCGTTAGTCAAATATTATTTCAAATGTTTACCATGAAAGAAGTTGATAGCGTTATTTTTGTAGAAAAACCAGAAAACTATCAACAGAGTAAAGAAATTTTTTGTAATAAATTGCAATCAGCTATTCAACATAACTTGACTAATTTAATTAATAGTAATTCCTTTAATCAGTTAGTTGTTTAATCAGTTAAATTAAGGCTCATACTGCCAATCTAAATCAAATTGATACCTTTGTTTAGCTCTTTTATCACAGTAATTTACTAAATTTTCTAACTCTTTAGGTAAATCTACGGCGATGATTTTACCACCAATTTGATCAAATTCCTCGTTAGTGGAACTACGCCAAATCTGTTGTACTTTAATTCTAATATCAGCACCAATAATTTTATCTTCCCTTGCCTGAGTTAAAATTAACTCAAATTCTGATGGAGGAATAAAATCTTTATTAATAATTATCTGAATACCAGTGAGAGTTAAATCCAGAGTAAATCCTAAAAATTTCCCCTCACAATCTAACACCCGACAAACTGCAAGAATACGACGAAAAGCTCTTTGATCATTAATTTGAACCATAATTGAATGACTCCAGTATCTGATTTTTAGTTGTAATCATAAAATTTTTTGATAAGCTAAAACCCATTTTAAAAAATTGGTGAAAATGCTTTAAGATATGACCTATAGCTGTGATTATCCAAATACTCTGTTGTTAGCCCTAGCTTAGAGTGGGTAAGGTTCGAGAGTCACCTCTCTCCCCTCCCCTAAGAACCGTGCGTGACAGTTACCCATCACACGGCTCAAGCCTTACTTCAAGCCTTTAACTTGGATTTTGAATGTACCTGTTTATGACAAGCCTTGTGTAAATGCACAAGATTATCAGTGGAATCTTCACCACCATCTTTAACAGGTACTATATGATGGGTTTCTATTTGTTCTCCGTTAAATAAGTTTTCACCACATACAGGACATTTCCAACTTTGATTTGTAGCTACTTGATAGTATTTACTACCTTTTGCCCAATAATTTTTACCCTGTTTTAATTTACGGTTATTCCAATATTCACGGAGTGAGGAATTGTCTGGACTTGCATCTCCTTTGACTTTGATATGTCTGATGATAGGGGTACTGGCTATATTATATAGGATATGAGTTACATCTTGTCCTTTTCTACCAATCCCTTTACACATAAACACACCATTTCTTCCTCTAAGACTAGAAAAGTAGCTTTTGAATACCCATGTTTAATCTATTCTTCTAACCCGTGCAGTCCTATGTTTGCTAACAATGGACTTATTACACCACCTTGTGGAGTGCCTGTCTCGGTAGGGTTGTAAATACCTCTATCAATAAATCCAGCTTTTAACCATCCTTTGATAAGTTCCCTTTTGGGGTGACTATCAATCATATTTAGGATAGATTCATGGGCAATATTATCGAAGAAACCCTTAATATCAGCATCTAAAACCCATCTGTCACAATTTCTCTTACCGCCTTGTAATCGGGCAAAACATTGTTCAATAGCATCGTGACAGCTTCTTCCACATCTGAATCCATAAGAGTTCGGTTCAAATATAGCTTCCCATTCGGATTCTAGTGAGTTTTTGACTATTGCTTGTACGACTCTATCTCTCACGGTTGGGATTCCGAGAGGACGTTTCTTGCCATTGGATTTCGGTATATAAACTCGTTTTGTAGGAACTGCATTTGGCATTTTCCATTCATTGACAAGTTTTACTCGCTGTGCAGGGGTATTTATCACCTCCTTATCTATCCCTGCTGTTTGCTTTCCGTCATTGACTTGAGTAATTTGTCTAACACTTAACAATAGGTTTGATAGGCTTCTTATCATCAGTTTCTGTAGTCTTCTCAACTGTTTCCACTGACCAAGTTTTCTGGCACGGAAGATTCGGCAACGCAAGTTCTTAACAACTTTATAGGTTTTCTGCCAGTTGACCTGACTCCAATCCTCTAGTTGTCTTGTGTCTCCATTTATCAAAACTGCTTTTGACATCTAACTTTTAACTCCAATTTAGAATTATTGTTTTTCGTTTCTGTCCGTATAAGACCCAAGAGAAGTCTGCTATTGCTTTCGGTCAAGGGCAAATTTTGAACCCTTATCTTTACCATTACAGTCTAGCATTCGCTTTTTCTCTCATCTTCTGCCCTCCAAAGATTTCCGTCTTTGTTGCCTCAGACCTACTCTTGTGAGACTCTGTAGGGTTTACCCTGTTGTATCATTTGGAGTTCCGATTGGGTTAGGATGGTTGACTATCATGCGGTAGGAGTTTTGTTTCTACTTCTTTATTAATGTCAAGAATAAAGAACTACCTACTTACCTTTTTGGTTAGAGCCTATCAGGAATAATTTGGCTCTTTCGGGAGTATCGCACTTTAATCGCCAACTTAGACTATGTTCACCCTTCTACATCTTCCCTCTAGCACTTTACCGCTTAATCCCTAGCAGTATAGGCTACATTTAGGGTCTGCATTCCGACTGTTTCGTTACCTACTTAGTCGTGACCAAACTCTTACGAGTTCTTTCTACGAGGGCAGGTGGTAGAAAACACCTGAGAGCTACACGCTCCGTTCCAAATGACCAGTTCAGGTCGCACTGACACTCCCACGCTGACCTACGGTACAGACCTGGGCTTCCAAATATCGCTACTTGGCTTTTCTGCTTCTTAGGGAGGCTCTAGCTGTCGATTTCTCTACAGCCCCGATACCATGATCCTCCACAGACTGCGACACCGTCTGCCCAACGGCTATTAATCCACGTTGTTCTATTACCATAGCGGCAGCAACATCTCTATCAATGGTAAAACCGCATTCAGGACAGCTATGGATTCTTTCTTTCAAATCTTTTTTCCCTGTAAGAATATTGCAATTTGGGCAAGTTTGAGATGTATAATCTTTATCAACTTTGAGAAGATATACGTCTCTCTTTTTTGCCACTAGAGTCAAAATTTCCACAAAAGCACCAAAAGCAAAGTCTAGGGAGTGTTTTCGCAACATACCTCGCCCCCATGACTTAAAGTCTATAGCTTCAATGAAGATCATCTTGGCTTGATCACACAAATAATGACTGAGCTTAAAATGATAATCTTTTCTGACTCTGTGGATATACTCATGCAATTGTGCAATTTTCTTACAGGTTTTTCTCCAATTATTAGATCCCTTTACTTTGTCTTTTAGCTCCCGTTGCAGTGATGTCAACTTGCTTTGTAAGCTGATTAAAAACTTAGGTCTATCTATTATTTCATTTCTGGATGTAGCAATCAAACTAGAAAAACCCAAGTCAATTCCTAGACTAGAATAAGATAAGTCAGGAATGGGATCTGGAATATTTCCCTCAGACTGGATTGTACAAATGACATACCAACCTGATGCTTGATTCACTACTTGGACTTGCTTAATCACAAAACCTTCTGGAATCTGTCGATGCAAGTTAATCTCAATATCGCCTATCTTTGGTAACTTGATTTGATTGCCAACGATAGGATTAGTTTTGAATTGAGGAAAAACCATTGAGCGAATCCTTTTGCGGAAACGGGGAAACCCATATCCCCTGTGATGGAAAGATCTGAAAGCCTTATCTACTTTTCCTATAACTTCTTGAAGAACCTGAGAAGGCACTTCTTTTAATTCAGGATTTGTTTTCTTGGCTTCCGTTAGTTGTCGCTTTTGGTAGTAATAGTCGGGATATTTTGTTTGTGCAGGAATAAT
>JAACUG010000045.1 GCA_009993045.1 Cyanobacteria bacterium CG_2015-22_32_23 | reverse complement strand
TCGAGCAAAGACTCATTATGGAGATTAGTACACTTGCTATTAATAGTAGTTTGAAAGTTCGACTTTTTTGGGGTGGAGTTCGATTTTTATAGGGAAAGTTTGATCGAGTTTTTTGGGGGGGAAGTTCGATAAAAACATAAAAACAATTATTAACGATTCAAATAAATTGTTAAAAATATATGATAATTAAACCAATTTTATCTCAATTATATGATTATTTAAAATCAACTTATCACAATAATTTAAAACAGGTAATACTATTTGGTTCAGAAGCCAGAGGAGATGCCACCTTAGAATCGGATATTGATATTTTAATAGTCTTAGAGACACCATTTAATTATTATCAAGAAGTACAGAAAATAGGTGAATTTATTAGTAATCTCTGTTTAGAGTACGATCGTTTAATTAGCTGTTGTTTTACGACTGAAGAGCAATTAAAAAATGAAAATAATGCTTTTTATCGAAATATCAAAAAAGAGGGTATTAAACTATGAATAATACTCAACAAAAATTTTTAGAGAAAGCAAGAAAAAGTTTAGAAGTAGCCAAACAAATTAATGAGAATGGCTATCCTGAATTTGCTGTTTCCAGATCTTATTATACTATGTTTTATATAGCTTCAGCTTTTTTAGAAGGCGAGAATCTTACCTATGGGAAACATTCAGCAATTATCAGCGCATTTGGAAAATATTTTGCAAATACAAATAAAGTTCCAAAAATATATCATCGTTGGTTAATTGAAGCGGAAAAAATGAGAAAAGGAGGAGACTATAATTGAGAAATTAATATTAGTTATGAGGATGTTAATAACATTATCGCTCAAGCTGAAGAAATGCTTAATTTTGCGACAGAAAACTTGTAATTTAATATTTACTAATTGCATTTTGTGGAGATGTGCAATCGACTTTTGTGGTTAATAATGATATTTTGGAAGCAATACAATCATTGAGTAATTAATAATTTATGGGAGTTTGATCGCACTCTATAAACTAAATAAAATTTGTAAATAAAATAAATATGAAAATAATCCTTACACTGAAAACAGTAGAAAATGGTCAAGTTTTACTCAACTTACCATCAGAATTTTCTGGACAACAAGTAGAAATTATTATCTTGACAAAAGAATATTCTTCTATTAAAAAAAACAGTTTAAAAGGAGCATTACAAAGCTATGCCAACCCCGAATTAATGACGTTAGAATCTAAGGCTTGGGAAAATTTTACGGAGGAAAAATATGGCGATTGCTGATGCCAATATAATCCTTCGTTATCTTCTCAATAATCATGAAGAATTGTCAACTAAAGCCGAAGAAATACTTGCTTTTAATTCTCAAAGAGAAATTACCTTATTAGGAGTAATTAACGGTTACTCCCTAATTTCATATTAGTATTTGAGTTTACTCTACATACCTACTACAATTCTCCATTGATGTAGCTCATATTCAACACAACCATTTTTCACAAGAGGATCATTTGTAACAATAAATTCAGCCTCATCCCGTGAATTTGCTTTAAAAATCATCATGCCACCGCCCAACTCTGCCCAATAACCGCTTTTAGCCTGATGACCATCTATAATTAATTGATTAACATACTCAATATGATCATCCACATATTGATCAAATTTTGCTTTAGAAACGATACCTTTTTCAATTTTAACAAACCAAGCCATTGAACCATTGAAAAATAAAAAGTAATTATTGTTAATTGTTAATTGTTAATTATTAGTATGCGTCTTGAAGTTCGTAAAAATCAGGAGAAATGTAATCTTTCCGTAAAGGCCAACCTACCCAATCTTCAGGCATTAAAAGACGTTTAAGATTAGGATGTCCTTCATAGATAATGCCATACATTTCATAACTTTCTCTCTCTTGCCAATCCGAGGCTTTCCAAATCCAATATAAAGAAGGTACTTTAGGATCTTCCCGATTAAGATATACTTTAACTCGGACTTCTTCAGGGTCAGTAACATTATCACTTACTTTTATAAGATGGTAAAAACTGACTAATTCTTTACCTGCACCTAAATCATAAGCACCTTGACATTGAAGATAATTAAATCCATAGGCATATAAAGCCGTAGCGATAGGAATTAAATATTCAGGTTCAACTTTAATCAATTCTACCCCGAGATGATCTTTTTCGAGGGATTCGTGATCAAAACCATTTTCTGTTAACCATTGAGAAGTAACACCAGCTTGAATAATGGGCGCACTTTCGATATTTTCGGGAGTATTATTTACTTCTGTCATAGATTATACCTCTTGTTTTGTTTTAGTGGTTTCCAAGGTGGGTGACACGGGTAAACCCATTGCTGCAGCTAATTCGGCGGGTGGATTTTGTCTGGTTTCACTACGCATATAATTTCCTGTTAAAATCGGCTCAACCACTTTTAAATTATGGGTAGTAGAATAATATCTATGGGTTTGAGCTTGAAGAGTGCCACGCTCTTGAATAGACTCATTAGCTACTTTTTTTCTTAATTTAATCACAGCATCGAAAATGGCTTCAGGGCGAGGAGGGCAACCCGGAATATAAACATCTACGGGGATTAATTTATCAACACCACGAACGGCTGTAGTCGAGTCACTGCTGAACATACCACCAGTGATAGTACAAGCACCCATAGCAATTACATATTTAGGTTCTGGCATTTCTTCATATAAACGGACTAAAGCAGGGGCCATCTTCATGGTAACAGTACCTGCAGTAATGAGTAAATCCGCTTGACGGGGACTTGAACGAGGAACTAACCCAAAACGATCAAAATCGAAACGAGAGCCTAACAATGCCGCAAATTCGATGAAACAACAAGCCGTCCCATAAAGTAAAGGCCATAAACTAGAAAGTCTTGCCCAATTATGCAAATCATCAACGGTAGTAAGGATAATATTTTCTGATAAATCCTGTGTCACCTGACTTCTAGCTATGGGATTAAGTATTTTATCCTTAGCTTGTGTTTGTAGTGTAGCTAAATCTGGAGTGGAATTATTCATAATTTATTTAAACAAAATAGCATTATCTATATTTTAAGGTAACTTATCCTTAAGACCCGAAAAAAGATTTATTATTCATTCCATTGTCAATTATTTAATGATTATGACCATTCTAAAGCCCCTTTACGCCAAGCATAAACTAAGGCAACCACTAAAATTGTAATGAAAATAAGTGCTTCAATGAATGCTAGTAAGCCTAAAGTATTAAAAGCTACCGCCCAAGGATAAAGAAAGACTGTTTCTACATCAAAAACGACAAATACCAAGGCAAACATATAATAACGGATATTAAATTGAATCCATGCACCTCCAAAAGGTTCCATACCAGACTCATAAGTCGTAAGTCTTTCAGGACCTCCTGTTTTTGGACGTAATAATTTAGATGCCGTTAAAGCTAAGATAGGCACTGAACTGCTAACGATCAAAAAACCTAAAAAATATTCATAACCAGTAAGAACAAACATGGTTTAATTACTATACTCCTTTAACAAATTAATAATTTTATCTACTAAAATAGTTTAAGTCTAAATATAAAACTTTTAAGGCAAAATTGCGAATATTTTGAGTTTTTTTACTTAAATCTTGATATATTATAAGAGCTTTATGCGGTTGATGAACCGCTAGTTAAATATATTTCTATAGCTAGTTAAATATATTAATATTGGACTAAACTGTTATACCATTGTTAAAATTCTATCTAATTAGATCTACTTACTTGTTAAATACTGTGTCATCTACCACCATAAACAGAAAAACTAATCATCAAAAACCCCATACCCCAAAAAGTTTTCTCCTAGGTATTGTCAAAACGGCAGGGGGTACATTTCTTGGTTTAACTTTGCTGAGTACATCTGCTATTGCTGGAGGTATGGTTGGTTTAGCCATTAGTTTTCGGAATTTACCCGACGTAAGAGTATTGAATAATTATGTACCTTCTCAAACTAGCTACATTTATGATGTCAAGGGATTATTATTAACTACTTTTCACGGTGAAGAACACAGAACCAGCGTACCTTTAAATGAACTATCTCCGCAACTAAAAAGAGCTGTAATGGCTATCGAAGATAGTAGTTTTTATTATCATAATGGGATTAATCCTGCTAGTATAGCTAGAGCTGTGGTGGTTAACTTTAAAAGTGGTGGAGTAACAGAAGGGGCTTCCACTTTAACGATGCAATTAGTGAAAAATGTTTTTCTATCTCATCAACGGACATTTTCTCGTAAATTAGCAGAAGCAGTATTAGCCGTTAGAGTAGAGCAAGTTTTCTCAAAAGATCAAATTTTAGAAATGTATCTCAATAACATCTATTGGGGACATAATAATTATGGTGCAGAAACCGCAGCCCAAAGCTATTTTAATAAATCTGCCGCAGATTTAACCTTACCTGAAGGGGCGATGATGGCGGGAATAATACAAGCTCCCGAAGTATATAGTCCTCTTGCCAATTATGATATTGCCAAACAAAGACAAGCTCTTGTACTTAATCGCATGGCAGATTTAGGTTGGATTACTCCCGAAGAAGCAGAAAAAGCAAAAAAAACTCCTTTGAAAATTGGTAAATCTAAAGCATGGCAAAGTAGTAAGTTACCTTATGTCACCGATGCCGTTAGAGAAGAATTAATTAAACGATTTGGACAAGAAACCGTCATTAAAGGTGGTATCAATGTTCAAACAACTATTGATTATAAATTACAGATGGAAGCCGAGGCCATTGTCAAAAAAGCCCATCGAAACCTAAGAGCATCAGGGGTTAGAGCAGATCAAGTCGCATTAGTTTCTATTGATCCTCGCACTCATTTTGTTAAAGCGGTAGTAGGGGGAATTGATTATGAAAAAAGTCAATTTAACCGAGTATTACAATCCCGTCGTCAACCCGGTTCTGCTTTTAAACCTTTTGTTTACTATACAGCTTTTGCCACGGGGAAATATACTCCTAATTCAGTTATTCCTAACTATACCAGAGGTTTTCGAGAAGGTGGTGGATATTACCGTCCTCAAAACTACGGCGGTGGCGGAGGCGGTGGTTCTGTTACTATTAATAATGCCCTAGCTCATTCCCTTAATATTCCGGCGGTGGTAATGGGGCAAAAAGTCGGTTTAGATAAAGTAATTGAGGTTTGTCGTACATTGGGCATAAAAAGTCCATTACAACCTGTGGTTTCATTACCTTTAGGCCCTATCGGTGTAACCCCTATGGAGATGGCTAAGGCTTATGCGACTTTTGCTAATAACGGTTGGCAGTCAGAGACAACGATGATAATGCAAGTTAGTGATAGTTTGGGTAACGTGATGTTAGATAACACTCCTAAACCTCAATTAGTTCTAAATGAATGGGCTACGGCCTCTTTAACAAGTTCATTGCAAAATGTTATTAATGGTGGTACGGCAGCCAATGCTAATATTGGAAGACCTGCAGCTGGTAAAACAGGTACTACATCTGGAGAGCGTGATGTGTGGTTTGTGGGTTATGTACCCCAACTTTCTACGGCGGTATGGATTGGCAATGATGACTTTAACCGCAGTTTAGGAAGAGGAGTTACAGGAGGAGGCTACGCTGCACCTATTTGGCGAGATTTTATGAATACGGCGTTAAAAAATGAACCTGTTAAGTATTTTCCTTCTGCTTCTCAATTTACTAAACCAAAACCTTAATATCTTGTTAGAGGTTGCTCAATAGATGGAATAGGGAGAGAGGAGATAAAGGAGAAAGACTATAAATCACGCTCTTATTTTTAGATAGAATCTTCATTAATTTAAAGCCAAAATGGTACAATTACGCCCTTGACTTTTGGCTTGATAAAGGGCTTTATCTGCGGAATCAATAATATTAGTCATAATAGATTCAGGTTTAAATTCGGAAATACCTGCACTAAAGGTAACAAAAAAACTGTCATTTGATTGTGTACTTATAAACTGTATTTTTGCTAGATTTTTACGGATACGCTCAACTAAAGAGAAAGCCTGAGAAGCGTTAATGTTAGGTAAGATAATGGCTATTTCTTCACCGCCAAATCGTGCTGCGGAATCAACGACCCGAATTTCTGTTAAGATTATCTGTGCTATATCTTGTAAAACTTTATCTCCCATTAAATGTCCATAATTATCATTGATACTTTTAAAATGATCTAAATCTACTAATACAAAACAAAAATTCTGATTATTTCTCTGACAACGGGAAATTTCTGCTTCTAGTAAACGATTCATTTCTCTACGATTATAAAGTTTCGTTAATTCATCTTTGATAACTAACTCATTTAACTTAAATTCTAAAGCATCTCTGGAGATAATATATCGATGATTTGCAAATATAATTAAACATAAAAAAGTAAGGCTAATAGTAGTAACAAAAATTAAAATAAAAGTTGTTTGATTATCGATAATAATTAATGTCTTTTCATAATTATTGATTTGGTCATTTTCTTTTTGTTCTAATTCATGAATATTTTGTTGTATTTTTTTCATTATACTTCTACCTTGACCATTAGAAAGAAATTCTTTAGTAATTTCAAATCCTTGATTTTTAAAGATTTTTATTCCTTCATTTAACCGAGAAATTCTTTGATTAATTAAGGGTTTTAGTAAAAAAACTTTATCTTGTTGAACACTATTATTTTTAGTTAAAACTACTAATTTATCATTGTGTTTATTAACATTATCAATAATGTCTTGATATTCTTCTAAATAAATATTTAGCCCTGTAATTATATAACCTCTTTGCATAGATTCAACCTCTTTTAAAAGAGATAATAAAGATTGAGCTTCTGCAATAATTTCATAAGAATTAGCGATATATCTTGTTATTTGTTGAGATTGTTTAACATTCCTTAAAAAAGCTAATACTCCTAAAAATAACATTAAAGAAATAGACAAAATAAATAATAAAATTCTTTTTTCAAATTTAGCCATAAAACTGTTTTTGAAAACTAAGCTATAAATAAAGTTTAGCTGATAAGTTGGGAGGTGAAATTAAGATTCTTCCCCATAATCTTTGATTTAGTTACGGGAGAATGTCAACAATAATCAGTATCATGAGGGGTTGTAATAATTAATTATCCTCTATTCTTTCTTATCTCTACTAATAACTTTAGTTCAAAAGAAGTACAAAATCAAAATAAGTTAAACAAGCTCAATATTTAGATTGAATACAGATATTTTCAGGTAAGATTGACTATTGAGACTTATTACATTGATTAATTATGGATTTTTCTAGTCAAATTGGTAGTCAATTGAATGCAACGGCTATTCTTCCCGAAGCCATCGTCATCGTTACTCTATTATTAGTATTAATTGGGGATTTAATTTTTGGGCGTAAATCTAAGTCATGGTTGCCTTATTTTGCCATTGCAGGTTTACTAGCTTCCGTTGTTGCTTTATTCTACGGTTGGGATAATCCTAATCCTACCTCTTTTTTAGGTTCTTTTACCACAGATAATCTTAGTATTGTCTTTAGAGGCATTATTGCTCTTTCTACGGCTATCACTATTTTATTATCTATCGCTTATATTGAAAATACAGGCACTTCTCTAGCGGAATTTATCGGTATCATGTTAACCGCTACTTTAGGGGGAATGTTTTTGTCTGGTGCATCAGAATTAGTGATGATTTTCGTTTCTTTAGAGATGCTTAGTATTTCTTCATATTTACTAACTGGTTACATGAAGCGAGATCCTAGATCTAATGAAGCGGCGTTGAAATATTTATTAATCGGTGCGGCTAGTTCCGCCATTTTCCTTTATGGTTCATCTTTACTATATGGACTTTCAGGAGGTTTGACTGATATTAATAGTATTTCCACTACTTTAAAACAAGGAGAAGGTTTAGAGTCTCTTGGCTTAGCGGTTGCTTTAGTTTTTGTCATCGCTGGTATTGCTTTTAAAATTTCAGCTGTACCTTTTCACCAGTGGACTCCTGACGTATATGAAGGTTCACCTACTCCTGTAGTTGCTTTCTTATCTGTCGGCTCAAAAGCGGCGGGTTTTGCCATCGCTATTCGTTTATTAGTAACAGCGTTCGCCCCTGTAACCGAACAATGGCACTTTATCTTTACCGCCTTAGCAATTCTAAGTATGATATTAGGTAACGTGGTAGCTTTAGCCCAAACTAGCATGAAACGAATGTTAGCATATTCTTCCATCGGTCAAGCAGGTTTTGTGATGATTGGTTTTGTGGCTAGTAGTCAAGCTGGTTATTCTAGTATGATATTTTACCTGTTTCTTTACCTCTTCATGAATTTGGGTGCATTTGCCTGTGTTATTCTCTTTGCCTTAAGAACTGGAACTGATAAAATTAGTGATTATGCAGGATTATATCAAAAAGATCCCCTATTAACCCTCGGATTAAGTCTATGTTTGCTCTCTTTAGGCGGTATTCCCCCTTTAGCTGGATTTTTTGGCAAAATTTACATTTTTTGGGCAGGTTGGCAATCAGGACTTTATGGCTTAGTATTAGTAGCTTTAGTTACTAGCGTCATTTCCATTTACTATTATATTCGGGTAGTAAAAATGATGGTAGTAAAAGAACCTCATGAGATGTCAGAAGTAGTGAAAAAATATACTCCCATTCGTTGGAATATGCTCGGAATGCGCCCCATTCAAGTTGCCATCGTGTTTTTACTCGTCGCCACTTCTATACTCGGCATTTTATCTAACCCCATCGTTAATATTGCCAATGAATCTGTCAGTAGTAGTGTTGTCTTAAAAGCCTCTATGACTAAAGCCAGTATTAATAATATGTCTGTTACTGATGTAAAAACTGTTTTATAAAAGGTTTTGGGTTTTAGGTTTTAGGTATCAGGTTTTAGGTATCAGGTTTTAGGTATCAGGTTTTAGGTATCAGGTGTCAGGTATCAGGTGTCAGGTATCAGGTTTTAGGTTTTAAATAATGAATTTATAGATACTATTCAACATTATTTCTAACTTCTAACTTCTAACTTCTAACTCCCAGTTTCCTTTTATCTCCTAACTCCTAACTCCCAGTTTCCTTTTATCTCCTAACTCCTAATCCCTTTGTGGAAGAGTCGAAAAACTGTATATTGATAATGGTATAAAAAATAACTTATTTATGAGAACTAATTATTGTGGCGATTTACGCCTTGAACATTTAGATAAAATTGTAACTGTTTATGGTTGGGTTGATCGAAGAAGAGATCATGGTGGTGTTATCTTTATCGACTTGCGTGATCGTTCTGGTGTAGTACAAATAGTCAGCGATCCAATTCGTACCCCTGAATCATACCAAAATGCCGAAAGTTTGCGCAATGAATATGTAGTAAAAATCACGGGTAAAGTATCACAGCGCCCTCCTGAATCCCTTAATTCTAAGTTACCTAGTGGGGAAATCGAAATTTATGCCACAGAAATAACTTTACTTAACGCCGTTGCTAAACAGTTACCCTTCCAAGTTTCCACCATTGAAGATGAAAACGTTAGGGAAGATTTAAGGCTTAAATATCGCTACTTAGATTTAAGACGAGAGCGCATGAGTCGTAATTTACAGTTACGTCATCAAGTAGTTAAAGCCATGCGTCGTTTTCTTGAAGATAACCAGAATTTCATGGAGATTGAGACTCCTATCTTAACTCGTTCTACTCCCGAAGGTGCTAGAGATTATCTTGTGCCTTCTAGGGTAAATGAAGGGCAATGGTATGCGTTACCTCAATCACCTCAGTTATTTAAGCAATTGTTGATGGTGTCTGGATTTGATCGCTATTATCAGATTGCAAGATGTTTCAGAGATGAAGATTTACGCGCCGATAGACAACCTGAATTTACTCAACTTGATATGGAAATGAGTTTCATGTCAGAAAACGAGATAATTGAGCTTAACGAGGCTTTAATCTGTCATATATTCAAAAACGTCAAAAATATTGATTTACCCCGTCCTTTCCCCCGTTTAACCTACGCAGAAGCAATGAATCAGTATGGGAGCGATCGCCCTGATACTCGTTTTGAGTTAAAATTAGTGGATGTATCAGACATCATGAAAGATTCAGGGTTTAAAGTGTTTGCTTCGGCTATTTCTAGCGGTGGAAAAGTAAAAGTATTACCCATCCCAGACGGTAATGATAAAATTTCCAATGTGAGGATAAAACCGGGAGGGGATTTATTCACCGAGGCAACTATTGCTGGCGCGAAGGGTATTGCTTATATTAGAGTAAGAGAAAATGGCGAAATTGACACCATCGGCGCGATTAAAGATAACCTAACTTCTGAGCAAAAACAGATATTATTAGATAAAACTGGTGCAAAACCCGGGCATTTACTATTATTTAGTGCAGGAGACACAATTACTGTCAATAAATCTCTTGATCGCTTAAGATTAATTATAGGTGAACAATTAGGGTTAATTGATGAAGATAAATTTAACTTGGTTTGGGTAACAGAATTTCCCATGTTTGAGTGGAATGCTGATGAAAAACGTCTTGAAGCCTTACATCATCCTTTCACTGCACCAAATCCTAACGACTTACATGACTTAGCAAATGCACGGGCGTTGGCTTATGATTTAGTGTTAAATGGAATCGAAATCGGAGGGGGAAGTTTAAGAATTTATCAAAGAGAAATCCAAGAAAAAGTTTTTGCTACTATTGGTTTATCAGAAGAAGAAGCTAAAAATAAATTCGGCTTTTTACTAGAGGCTTTTGAATATGGCACACCACCTCATGGAGGTATTGCCTACGGATTAGATCGTATGGTAATGTTATTAGCGAAAGAAAATTCTATTAGAGATGTGATTGCTTTTCCAAAAACTCAACAAGCCAGTTGCTTATTAACTGAAGCACCAGCACAAGTTGATAGTAAACAACTTAAAGAGTTACATATAGCTTCAACTTATAAAGGTAAGTAAATTAGTTTTTGCTTTTTATTTCTCCCCAGTGGGCATTGCCCACAGTCATCTTTTTTGTAATTATAATATAAAAACAAAGAACTTGAGCTGATTGTCCGAAAATTAACAAAAAACTCAAATTCTCTGATTTTGACAGTTGACAGTTGACAGTTGACAATTAAAAGCTAAAAGCTCTAAGTTAAATTATACCACCAGATCCTTTAAAAAATCTTTTTTATGTCCGAAATTTTCATTAATCTTGATGCTAATTTTATTTTTGTTTTAATGTTGTTACATTGTTTTATTGGTTTATGTGCTAGTATTGTCGCTGATATGAAAGGTTATTCTTTTCCTTTATGGTTACTAATCGGCTTAATTGGTGGCACATTTGCCTTGATTGCTTCTTTAAGGCTTCAATCTAAATGCTGAATTATCTACCACAAAAGCATAATTTCAATTTTAAAAATTAATAATTATTATGAGTATCGGTATTTGGATTTTAGGGAATCAATTAAGTCATGAAAATACGGCTTTAAATAGTATTTTAACTGAAAAATTGTCCGCAAAAATAATTTTTATTGAATCACTTAATTTTGTTCAACAAAGATGTTATCATCAACAAAAGTTAATTTTTATTTGGTCAGCTATGAGACATTTTGCTCAACAGTTACAAGCTGAAAATTATAATATTGACTATAAAATTGGTTTAGATTTTTTATCCATTTTAACTGCATGGATACAAGAAAATAATATCACTCAATTAAGACTAATGTTACCATGCGATCGCCCATTTTTAAAGTTAATAAAAGCATGGAATTTACCTTGTCAAATAAAATTTTATCCTAACAATAATTTTTTGTGGCAACCAGAGGAATTTCAACAATGGGCAAAATCAAGAAAAAGATTAATATTAGAAGATTTTTATCGAGAAAGTCGTAAAAAATGGCACATATTACTAACTGAAAATAATCAACCCATAGGAGGAAAATGGAATTTAGATAAAGAAAATAGACAACCGCCAAAGAAGAATTTATCTCCTCCGAAAACATTATTTTTTCCTCCTGATAATATCACCTTAGAAGTTAAAGAAAAAGTAGAAAAATTAACTATTAATACCTATGGTAAAAGTGATAACTTTAGTTGGGCAGTAACAAGAAAAGATGCGTTAAAAGTATTAAATAATTTTATTAATAACTGTTTAGAAAATTTTGGTAAATATCAAGATGCCATGATAACTAATCAAGAATTTATGTGGCATAGTTTAATCTCTCCTTATTTAAACATTGGATTATTACAACCTTTAGAAGTAATAAAAGCGGTAGAAAAAACTTATTTTGATGATAATTTACCTTTAAATTCTGTAGAAGGATTTATTCGTCAAATTTTAGGATGGAGAGAATATATGTATGGAATTTATCACTATGTAGAAGAAGACTATTTTCAAGGTAATTATTTTAACCATCAACAACCCTTGCCAGACTTTTTTTGGGATAGTAGTAAAACAAAAATGAATTGCTTAAATCAAGTCTTAAAACAAACGGAAAATACTGGTTATGCCCATCATATTCAAAGATTAATGATATTAAGTAATTATGGTTTAATTGCAGGAATTTCTCCTCAAGCCTTAGAAGACTGGTTTCATAGTGTTTATATTGATGCTTATGATTGGGTAATGCAAACTAATGTATTAGGCATGGGGCAATTTGCCGATGGAGGTATTTTAGCTTCTAAACCCTATGCTTCTTCTGCTAATTATATTCATAAAATGAGTGATTATTGCACTAATTGTCAGTATAATTATAAAGAAAAAAGTACAGAAAATGCTTGTCCTTTTAATTATTTATATTGGGATTTTTTACATCGTCATGAAGATAAATTAAAATCTCAAGGAAGAATGAATTTAGTGTTAAAACATCTTGAAAAAATATCTCCTGAAACATGGGAAAAAATTAAATATTTAAAACAGCTAAATTTAAACCATAAAATTAATACCTAATTATAGTTTGTGCATGGAAATCAGAAGAATATTAAAATTAACTGTTTAGAAACACTACATTAACAAAAAAGTGCGCAGTTTTGAGGATTTTTATTTCTCAAGTGAACACTTTTTACCTTATCTTTATTAAATACGACTATAATCATTATATATGTAACAACATCAAAATCTTGATTTCTTAGTATTTCTCCTGTCTTCTATCTTCTAACTTCATCACTCATACTTTTTTAGCAAAGCCTAATGGGAGATTTATGAAATAGATTTTAAATCATTATTTAAAGGTAAAATATTAATTAAAAATGCTAACGTTATTGTTAATTGTCTTTATTTTATAGTTTTTTTTTCAAAAGTTAAAGACTATTCTCATAGTATAATTAACCTTATTTATTAATATATATTCCCAAGAATAACAAATGAAAATATTAATTTTATCTACTTCTGTAGGTGCATTAAGTTCAGGTATCGGCGGCGGGGTAGAATTAACAATATATAATCTTATTCACGAGATGCAAAAACGTAACCATCTTGTAAAAGTAATTGCACCTAAAGGTTCATTTTTTGATAATGCGGATATAATAGAAATAGAAGGTAATTTACATATTCCTGCTCAAACTCAAAGTCGTGATATTCCTACGATTATGCCAGAAAATTCTGTCTTAGCTAATATGTGGGAATATGCTCGAAAAATACAATCTGATTATGATGTCTTAATAAACTTTGCTTTTGATTGGCTACCTTTTTACCTTACTTCATTTTTTGATACTCCTATCGCTCATTTTATTAGTATGGGATCATTATCCGATAGTTTAGATCAAATTATGACCGAAACTGCTAAAAAATATCCTTACAATTTTGGCGTTTATACTCCTTCTCAAGCACAAACTTTCCCTTTTTCAGATATTTGTCAACATTTAGGCAGTGGTATTGATTTATCATTATATGAATTTAGAGAAAAACCAGAGCAAAAATTGGCATGGTTAGGTAGAATTGCACCAGAAAAAGCCTTAGAAGATGCCGTTAAAGCCTCACAAATATCTCAAATTCCGTTACTAATTTTTGGCAAAATTCAAGACGAAGATTACTGGCAAAATATCCTTCAACAACATCCTAATGCACCTATAGAATATAAAGGTTTTCTTTCTACTATTGATTTACAAAAAGAATTAGGTTACTGTCAAGCCTTATTGATGACACCTCGTTGGATAGAAGCCTTTGGAAATGTTGCTATCGAAGCCTTAGCCTGTGGTGTTCCTGTGATTAGTTATGCTAGGGGTGGCCCTTCTGAAATCATTATCCATGAAAAAACAGGTTTTTTAGTTACTCCTGATAGTATCGAAGGATTAGTTTCTGCCATTAGTCGTATTTCCGAAATTAATCGTCAAGATTGTCGAGAATATGCACAACAAAAATATTCTTTGCCTGTCTGGGGTGATGGTTTTGAAAAGTGGCTAAAATTAGTTAGGAAAAATTAGCTTTTATATCCTCGTTTTTCATTAAAATGACTTTTTCTAACAACATTAACCAATTACGCTCTTCAATACTTATATTCTCGCTATTGAGAGCATTTTTGATCCATTCTTGATCCTCTTTATTTATCATTGAAATAGTAATATTGCAAAGACGAGATAAATCCCAACGCCATATTTTTAATGTGCCATCGCCACTGCCACTAATTAAAGTTTCACCGTCAGAAGTTATATGTAGTACAGTAATATTATCTTGATGTCCTGTCAAAACTGCGACATTTTCTCCCGTATTAAGATTCCATAACCTAATAGTGTTATCTTTACTTCCAGTAGCTAACAAAAGCCCATCATTACTAATAGTTAAGCAGAATATTGCATCTTCATGACCGATTAAAGTTTTTTGTAATTCTCCCGTGGATAATTTCCATAATTTTACGGTATTATCTTCACTACCACTAACTAAAGTTTTTCCGTCAGGAGTGATAGCTAAACACCAAATTTTCCCTTGATGATCTTCTAGCGTAGCAGTTTCTGTAACTTTAGACAATGACCATAATTTTATGGTATGATCTTGACTAGCGGTAGCCAAAATTTGATTATCAGGACCTATGGCTAAATCTGAAATACCATCGTCATGACCTGTTAAAGTATATTTATGATCTCCAGTAGGTAAAGAATAAACTCTGATACTATTATCTTTTTTCCCTCCAGCAGATATTAAAAGAGTATCATCATCACTGATAATTACTTTCTCCACTTCCCGTTGATGTCCACGCAAATTTTTGTATAATTTTCCGGGGGGATATTGCCATAAACGAACTTCTTGATAACTACCACTAGCGATCATTTTACCATCTCCTGTCATAGCTAATGACCACACTGAAGCCACATTTGCTGATAAATTACTGATTAAATTTCCATCAGGTAAACGCCAGATAGAAATAGTTTTATCACGACTACCACTAGCTAAAATTTTCCCGTCTTTACTTAAACAAATGCTTGTAACTCCTTTCAAATGTCCTTTTAGCCCATGAATTAATTTTCCTTCATTTATATCCCAAAGGCGAATAATATCGTCTCCTACGCTAATTAAAGTTTTACCATCAGGAGTTACCACAATGGCTTTGATACTTTGAGTATGTCCTGTAAGAGTATGAATACAACGAATTAATTTACCTTGAGGTGGAGTTTTTGTTTTAATACTTTTAACGATTTTGCTATATTCATTAAATTTGCTTTTGTCTTCTGGATTATCAAAACGAATATTCTCTAATCTTTTAACAATGGTTTTCGCAAAAATTACGGGTATAAACTTCACTAATAACCAAATAGTTTCCCCATGTTTACCATTGGCTAAAACATCAATAATAGTTTCCCATTGAGATAAATTAATTATGGAGATTCTTCTGCCTTCTTTCCCCCCTAAAAGCATCCATAACCACTCTAAACGTTTATAAACTTTTCCGTGATTATCAAGACGATTTTTTAATTCTTCTGATGCGTTATAATATATTTCCTCTAAGAATTTGTAATGAGGATCTACTTCTTGATATTTATCCCATTGTTGAGTAAAATAGCAAAACAGTGCAGCTTGAGATGGTTCACTAGGAGTATAACCGCAAACAGTAGCTACTTCTAAAGCATCTTGATTATTTTCTTCACTGGCTAAACGACACACTTCCTCTTGTAATTGGGAAGTATTCAAAGACATTAACCATTCTTTCGCTGTTTGTTGAATAAAGGTATCTTCGTCATGAAGTAATGATAGTAATAATGACACAATACCATTACTTCGCTCTTCAATAATTCCTTGCCAACCTAAATTAACCGCCGTTAAAAGTCTTAATTCTAGGGGAGAAGAAGCTACCCAACCTTTTAGTTTTAACAATTTACTTAATTCTGCATCTCTATTTTGCGCCCATACTAAACAAACTACATCTATTAACTCTTTCTCTGACATTTTTATGTTGCGTAATGTACTTAAAATTAAGTTTCGCAGATTTTTATCCTTGCTAAAGATTAAGGATTTAGTTAGTATTGTTATGGTTTGTACACTTCTTTCTTGGATTAATTCTTTCGCTCCTTGTTGTCTTATGCGATCGCCAATTAAAGGAGTTTCATTGTAAAGTTTTTCTTCTAACTTTTTTAATTTCTCAGCATCCATGAAATTTAATCCAATGTAGTTCTTAAAATAATTATAAGTCAAAATATCCTTAATATCTAAGTTTAAAATTGAGCATAATCATTCTTAATTTTCCTTTGCTTGAGTATTGTTTGTTATTTAATACTTTAATAAGAAAAGTGTAAAATAAGAGAATATAAACTTGTGCTAGAAATATGGGCTTTAAACCCCAAAAACTCTTGATACTATCTTATCGTTATTAAAAATTAATTAAATCATGTTTAAATCTATCATATTTTCTTCTTTAGTTTTAATTGGCGCTAACCTAACTATGATACCAGTTATGGCACAAACCCAAGATCCACCAGCCGAAACTTTTCAACCTGGATTTTGGCAACCTGTGGCTAGGGTAGATATAAACAAACCTATTAGTATCAACATTATCAATGAAACTGGATTTGCTTTAAACTATGCCTTGACTGATGCCAGTTTAGAGCCTACAGTGATAGAGGTAGATGGACAAAATATCCTCAAAAATATTCAACCTCCTACTTATATTGTTATTTATCCTGATTCTAAGATTCCCAATAGTTCCAGAATGAGTTTAAAATATTTTGTAGAAGTAACCTCAGACAATACTGTGGAATTAAGAGTTAAACAAATAGAAAATGTTAGTTTAGGAAATCGTACCTTTAATTTACAACGCACAGGAGCAATTTTTCTCTACTAACTATTAGAATTTGAGAGTTAAATTCATAAGTCTTTCTCCTATCTCCCTATTCCATCAAACACTTTTTAATAAAACTTTTTTGTGGATAAGATTTTTGATCATGAATTATAAATGATTTATGGTTAGGTAACTTATAATTAGTAAAGAAATATTAATAATTATTAAGTTATTTTACAAAAATACCATGCAACAGTTAGAAACAACCTCAAAATCTTACTCTTTAAAAGATTGGCAACAAGGTTATGAGTCTCAACCCCAAGAGTTTGAATATGGGATTGATGACATTGAAGGAGAAATACCATTGGACTTATCTGGTACACTATATCGTAACGGTCCTGGTTTATTAGATGTTCATGGTACTCCTTTACAACATCCTTTTGATGGCGATGGTATGATTTGCGCTTTTACCTTTGAAAATGGGCGCTGTTTTTTTCGCAATAGTTTTGTCAAAACAAAAGAATATTTAGAAGAACAAAAAGCAGGTAAAATGCTTTATCGTGGCGTATTTGGCAGTCAAAAACCATCAGGGTGGTTAGCTAACTTATTTGATATTCGAGTAAAAAATATTGCTAATACTAATGTTATCTATTGGGGAAATAAATTATTAGCTTTATGGGAAGCCGCGCACCCTTATCGTTTAAATCCCGAAAATTTAGAGACTATCGGTTTAGATGATTTAGACGGTATTTTAAAAAATGGAGATGTTTTTTCCGCCCATCCTAGAATAGATCCTCATTCACCTTATAATGATGGTAAACCGTCTTTAGTTAATTTCGGCGTAAAACCTGGACTTTCTAGTACTATTACAGTATATGAATTTGATGAATTAGGGAAAATTTTAGCTCAATATAGTCATATTACCCCCGGATTTTCTTTTATTCACGATTTTGTGATTACTCCTAACTATTGCATCTTTTTTCAAAATCCTACTACTTATAACCCTTTTCCTTTTATTTTCGGTTTTCGAGGCGCTGGAGAATGTGTCAATTTTCAAAGTAATCAACCCACAAAAATTATTTTAATTCCTCGTAACGCACCTCATCAAGATGTTATTACTTTAGAAACAGAAGCTGGATTTATTTTTCATCATAGCAATGCTTTTGAAGTCAATAATAACGAAATTGTGGTAGATTCTATCTGTTACGCAGAGTTAACGCAAATTCAATCTGATGCAAATTATAAAGAAGTTGATTTCGAGAAATTAGCACCAGGGCAACTATGGCGCTTTAAAATTAATCTAACCACAAAACAAGTGTCGAAAGAATTAATTAATCCCCGTTGCGTCGAATTTCCTTATGTTAATCCTGAAAATGTGGGACGTGAATATCGCTATGTTTTTATTGGTGCTACTGATAGTGCCAACCAAAATGCACCTTTACAAGCATTACTGAAACTAGATTTAGTCACTAATGAACAACAATTATATTCTTTTGCTCCGAAAGGCTTTGCAGGTGAGCCCGTATTTATACCTAAAAATAATCCACAATCGGAAGATGATGGTTGGATATTAGATTTAATCTATGATTCTAGTCATCATCGCTCAGATTTAGTTATTTTTGATAGTAAAGATATTTCTCACCCCGTAGCAACATTACATTTACGTCATCATATCCCTTACGGATTACATGGTAGTTGGAAAAAAAATAAAACTTAATCACCATGAAAAAGTAATTTTTCTCTAATAAGTTGATAAAATTCCTGTCATTAGGAAAGCTATCAATTTATTTTTAATATTACTCAGATCTTGCACCCTATTTCCATTAACTGCTAAAGGGTAAGGGGCAAAGGACAAAGAGCAAAGGGATTAAAATTGACTCAAACTATACTAAAATTGATTTTTTTACTTTTGCTTATTAAGTATTTTCGATCTGGTACAAGATCTCAGTATTAAGTATAAATTAAATTAAATAATTTTAATATTAAATAACTCAATATTTATTCATTTTTTACGGGTAAATATCGCACACGATAATTCTTATCTTTAATAGTAATAATTGCCCCATCTTCTAGGATATTTTGACATTCTTCTAAAACAGGATTTAATTTAGATAAAACATAATCAGGATTAGCTTTTTCCAATCTAAAAATAATCACACTTGGCAAAGAATCACCGCTAAAAGCTAACAATTCCCCAAAATCTAAATCGAAGGTGAGAATTATTCTTCCTTCATCTTTTGCCTTCAGAATAATATTGTCATCTGGGAGTGTTTGTAAACCTTCATCTCGAAGATGTATGGCATCATAACCATCATTTCGCAAAGTATTGATGACAGTTTAAGAAACTCCCATATCACCTAAGAATTTCATGCTACTTTCTCCTCAAAACTATGGATTTTTTCATCGGCTAACAAGGAGGCATAGTTAAGGGAGGCTTGAATATCCTCTAATTCTAAGTCAGGATACTCTCTTAAAATTTCTTCGATCAACATATCACTGGCTAACAATTTTAGCACTAAAGTCACTGTAATGCGCATTCCTCGAATACAAGCTCTTCCTCCCATAATTTCAGGATTAAAGGTGATTTTTCCTAAAATAACTTTTGTATTTTCCATCATCATCTATTTTATTTAGGGGATTATATTTTATTATATTGAAATTGTTTTTGTTTTTACATATTCTCGAAACACTGGCGATAACTGAAAGAGGGTTTTATTTTGTTCTATTTTTGTAATTAAATATCTATTTATTAAAGAATTTAAACCATTAATAAAATCTATTGCAGATAAATCTAAATTCCTTTTTAAATCCTGTCTTGTCATAGGCTTTTCATATTTGACAAATTCATTAATTATCTTTTTCTCGGCATCACATAACCGATTAAAAATATTGTCTAGGGTTAGCTTTATATTTGGAGTGATGACTATATTTTCCTCCGCTAAAAATTCTTTCACATCGCCATTAAAAATATCCTTTATTAAAATTCTTATATCTTGGATATAATTAATATTTCCTTCATACAAATTAATTAACTTTAGCCATTCTTGATGATTATATTTCCCTAAATTTTTGATAATTTCTAAACTATATAAACCTGATAATTCTATACAGTCAGAAGAATTACTATTAAAACTCTGCATTGTAGGGCATTTTTCCTGACTAATTAAAATAATATGACTTTGATGCTCAATTTCTGCAATCGTTTTGAAAAAGTTTTCATACTCTTGATATTCTGTTTTATATTCACCACAAAACTGATTTTTAGAAAAAATATTTTGTAAATCATCAAAGATAATTAAACATTTTTTCTCTTTAAAAACTTCGGCTATTTTTGCTACTTTATTATCTTTATTATCGATGATAAAATTTTGTTGACAAAAATCTAAAAAAAGCTCCATAAATAAATCAAAATTTTGGGGATATTTAAAACTATGCCAGATAATGGGTGAGCGAAAAAAGGGGTGGGGAGAGATTAACAAAGTTATCGGTTATGATACTATAACTTATGAGAACAATAGTAGAAATCCA
>JAACUG010000020.1 GCA_009993045.1 Cyanobacteria bacterium CG_2015-22_32_23 | reverse complement strand
AATGCCTAAAACTACGCACTTTTTTATTAACTTAACGATGGCCCAAGCCTTGATTTTAATAGCTTTCTGATTTATTCAGCAAACCCTATTTAACCTCAGTTTGATGCTTTGAATATCGGTTTCAGGTTTTAGGTTTCAGGTGTCAGGTTTCAGGTTTCAGGTTTCAGGTTTCAGGTTTTAAATAATGACTTTATAAATTATTCAACTTCTTCCCCGTTTTCTATCTCCTAACTCCTCTCTCCTCTCTCCTATTTAGATTCATTTTGTTTTTCAGGGAAAAGAGTAAATAACAATTTATTTATATAAACTTGACCGACTACAGTATTCCCTTGAGGTGTTTTTTCTTCCCAAACATCGGTATTGAAAATTTCTGTTTCTATTTCTTTCCCCCTTGAAGATTTTTGCTTATTTTCTTCTAAGACATTTTTATTCTCTTTTCCTTGGTTATTATTTACTTCTGTAACTTCTTGATTATCTATTTTTATATTTTGAGAAAAGCCTTTTTTAACTCCGTCAATAATCGTCTGAGTCTGAGAATTTACTTTTACTTCCTCCTTTAAGTCTATTTGACGAGAGCGATCGCCAATAATTGAACCTGCTGGAATAACGCTCATAGCTTCTACTTTTGCATTATAAACCGTTACCGAAGCCCCTAAAGAAACTTGTTGCCCAATAATACAACTACCAAAAATCAAACTTCCTGAACCTAAAATAGTATTTTCTTGAATATAAATATCTCCTTCAGAAGCCGTAATGATTGTCCCCATACCCACACAGACCCCCTCACACAGAACAATTTTATTACCATTGGTAGCATTGAGAATCACCCCAGAAGCAATAATAACACTGCTATCGATGGTGACATCGCCTCGTATTTGGGTTGTATCAATAGTACTAGGTTGAAGAATGGGTAGTGACATTTAATCAATTAACGATAAATTATTGATAAGGAAAAAGGGAGGAGAAAAGGAAAAAGAGGAGAGGAGAAGATTTGTCATTCCTAATTCCTCATTCCTAATTCCTCATTAAATTAAGGTCTTTGAATGATGGCTTCTAAAACACGACGTTTAGCTTGGGTATCAATACCAATTAAACGGACATATTCACCACTATGATCTTTTACACAAGCCTCTAAAGCTGAAATTACCTGACTTTCATTCTTACTCTCGATGGGAGAACAACTTTGCCAAGATTTGCTTTTAAAACGACGTATATCTGCGTGTTCAGTACCGATACGATACCCCTGAGATAAGAGAGAACGCACTTGAGCTAAAGTATTAGCATCGAGAGAACTACTACCATTTTGAGTATGAGTATAAGCATTTGTAACATTTACATTACTGGTGACGGGTTGAGCTTGATTAGTTTGCCCTGGTCGTTGAATAATCATCTCTAATACTCGGCGTTTTGCCTTGGTATCGATACCGATTAAACGAACATACTCCCCGGCATGATCTTGCACACAAGCGTTTAAAGCGGAGATAACCTGATCTTCCCTCGTACCTTTGATGGGGGAACAGCTTTGCCAAGATTTGCTTTTAAAACGACGTATATCTGCGTGTTCAGTACCTACTTGATACCCTTGAGATAATAAAGAACGAACTTGGTTTATAGCTTCTGCACTTAAAGTACTATTAACCATGGAAACACTACCATTGTTACTAGGTTTATAAGTGTTAGTACCATTACCATTACTAGAAATAGCAGCAGTTTCTCCAGGACGTTGAATAATCACTTGAGACACACGGCGTTTAGCTTGAGGATCAACTCCCACTAATTGCACATAATTACCACTCAAATCTGCTAAATAACCTTGAATGGTGTTAATAGCTTCGTTAACAGAATGGGTTTTAATGCTAGGTGCAGTTAACCATGATTTAGTTTTGAAACGACGAGTATCGGCATACTCTACCCCAATACTATAACCCCTTTGAATTAATGATTTAATTTCGTTAGCTAAATCACTATTGCCTTTACTAACATGACCGTTACCATTGCCATTTACTTTAGCTGTATTGCCATTACTTACTTGCACTGGTGCAGGGACATCTCCTGGGCGTTGAATAATGGTTTCAGCAATTCTACGTTTGGCTTGAGGATCAACCCCAATTAAACGGACATATTCCCCTTGATGTTCATTTAATATATTGCCTAATTCTGCTAAAATTCCGCTTTCATTAGTCGCATTTAAAGAGGCACTTAACCAAGATTTACTTTTAAAACGCCGAGTGTTAGCGTATTCCACTCCTAGAGTAGAACCTTGTCTTAACAGAGACTTGACTTGATTGATAATATCTGTATTTAAACTCATATTAGTTACTGGTTGAGAACCATTAGTTTTATTATGGGTTGAGGTTTTAACTTCCCCGTTATTACTTTGTTTAATAGGATTAATACAAGCATGATTATCAGCACAATGATAATCTGTAGCTAATGTTTCATTGATATGGATTATATGAGCCGCAAATTCTCGATCTTCAGGTTGTACATCAGGAAGGCGATCTGCTTGTTGTTGATTAGTAATCACCGAACCAGAAGGCACATATTTCCCCGCAGGTATTTCTACATCTTGAATCAGAACGTGCATCATGACAATACAACCATCTCCAATTCTGGCATTAAATACCGTGGAGCGAAAACCGATAAAACAGTGATTACCTACATAAGCTGGCCCATGAATTAAGGCTAAGTGGGTAATGCAAGTATCTTCACCAATCCAAACGGAATAGTCTTGACCATCATCACCTTTAACTCTACCTTGCTCTAGTCCATGAATTACCACCCCGTCTTGAATATTGCTACTGTTACCAATAAAAAAAGGTGTACCTTCATCCGCACGAATAGAAGTACCCGGGGCGATTAAAACATTTGCTCCTACTTTCACATCTCCAATTAAATTAGAGAAGGAATGAACATGAGCACTATCATCTACTCTTGGTTGTGCCAAATTTTTTGACCAAGGAGTAGGAGGAGCTGCCATTGTCGGGACGCTCACAATAAACCTCCACTATAATTTTTTGACTTAATCTCTCAAGGACACTGATTAGGATGTTAAGAATATCTTTAGTAAATAATACTTTCGTCCTAATTTGTCCTGATGGATTGATTTTGTTTTAGTTGTTACAGATTAAAATCAAAATACTAAATAAAGTATTTAATACATTCTTTCTGCATCTTTCTTGCTATAGAGCTTATCCGATGCCACCGTTACAGTATCTATAATGCCTATTACCATCGCATCTACCGGGCGTTCTTCTTGTCCAGTTTCTTTTCTAGCTGAACTACCACGAGTTACAAGTACCCACTCATTGATTCCAGCGCCTACTATATCTCCTGCCACTTCATAGTTCGGGAGAAGATTACCACTAGCATCTAAAAATTGTACTAAAAGTAACTTGACACCAGTTAACGTCCGTGATTTGTGATTACTAACAACTGTACCACACACTTTGGCCATTTGCATTAATTTAATTCCTGATTATGGTCGGCGCAAAGGACGAGGATTGATACTTTCTCTGAATTGTTCTACTTCTTCGGTATAACGAATAGGTAATACATATTCAAGGTTTTCGTGAGGACGAGCAATAATATGATGGGATAGAACTTGTCCACCTTTTACTCGTTTGACATTTTCAATTCCTGCGGCTACAGATGCTTGTACTTCGGATACATCTCCTCTGACAATAACCGTAACACGACCTGTTCCAATTTTTTCATAACCCACAAGGGTTACACGAGCGGCTTTTACCATAGCATCAGCGGCTTCTACCACGGCGGGAAACCCTAAAGTTTCTACCATTCCTACTGCAATTGACATATTTTTTTTTGATATTTTATGTTTGGAAACTTATAAATCAATAACTAAGAGTTTTATCTCTTTAATTTTGATCATCGATTTAGTCAACTATAAGCTAATTATTAATAGCTACGAAATTGCTCTACTTCTTCGGTGTAACGAATGGGTAAAACGTATTCGAGGTTTTCATGAGGACGTGCAATGATGTGAGTTGACAAGACTTCACCACCGCTTACTCTGTTGGCCGCATCGATTCCTGCGGAGATAGAGGCTTGTACTTCAGATACGTCACCACGAATAATAACCGTAACACGACCACTGCCGATTTTTTCATAACCCACAAGAGTTACACGAGCGGCTTTTACCATAGCATCGGCGGCTTCTACTACTGCTGGAAACCCTAAGGTTTCGATCATCCCTACTGCAATTGACATTTTGTTTTTTCCTTGATACACTAAATCTACTTAAAATTGAATCCAAACCTACGATTAAAAAGTTTTTATCTACTCATAAACTTCCAAGACTAACAAATCAACTTAGTTAATCAGTAAATAATGAGTATTTTTACTTTGTTGATTCGTAAATTGACGAGGATTCAAGATATTTTTTAATCTATCTAAAATAAGCATAAACAAGCATGGTACGTTTGACAAGATAAATGACCATGATATTTATTAATCAATTCCTTAATAATTCTTAATAGCTATAATTTATATTAGATTAGTGAGTCAATTGCTTTCGACTTTGTCAGGTAAAAAATTTTCTAATTATTAATAATCTCAATATTTCAAACTTATGGATTTAATTAATTTACAAAGTACTTTAGATAATCTTTCTTTCGCTGTCCTTTTCCTGACAATGTTATGTTACTGGATAGGTACAGCGTTTCCTAATTTTACCTTATTACCGAAAATTGGCACTTCTGGTATGATTATCGCTAATTTAGCCATCGCTACGTTGTTAATTGCCCGTTGGATTGAAGCTGGATATTTCCCTTTAAGTAATCTTTATGAATCTTTATTCTTTTTAGCATGGGGAATTACCGCAGTACATTTAATCGCTGAGAATATGAGTAGTAGTCGTTTAGTCGGTGTGGTTACTGCTCCTGTAGCTATGGGTATTACTGCTTTTGCCGCCTTATCTTTACCTCCTGAAATGCAACACAGCGAACCTCTTGTACCTGCTTTGAAATCTAACTGGTTGATGATGCACGTTAGCGTAATGATGTTTAGCTATTCGGCTTTGATGGTAGGATCTTTAATGGCCATCGCATTTTTAATTCTAACTCAAGGCAAAGAAATTCAATTGAGAGGAAGTTCTGTCGGTACAGGTGCTTACCGTAATGTAAAAAAACTGAATCTTAACTATCAAAAAGAATCTGTCAGTTTTGACAGGGAAAAATCTTCAGGAAATACCGCAGTTTTAACTCAACCGATAATCACAGAAGCTATTTCTTTGTCTCCTGAAAGACTGAGTTTAATCGATACCTTAGACAATATCAGTTATCGTATTATCGGTTTAGGTTTTCCTTTACTGACTATCGGTATTATTTCTGGAGGTGTATGGGCAAATGAAGCATGGGGTTCATACTGGAGTTGGGATCCTAAAGAAACATGGGCATTTATTACATGGCTAGTATTTGCCGCTTATTTACACTCAAGAATAACCAAAGGTTGGCAAGGCAAAAAACCCGCAATTTTAGCCGCTAGTGGTTTTGTAGTTGTTTGGGTATGTTATTTAGGTGTAAATCTTTTAGGTAAAGGCTTACATTCCTACGGATGGTTTTTTTAATAGCTATTGTCTTATGCTATTTTTTATGAGATTCCATTTGTATTTTAAGAAAAATATCGTAATTATAGAAGTTATCAAAAACAACTATTTTTATCAGGTTTAAATACTCTTTATGGTGGTTTGTGGGCATTGCCCACCCTACATTTTAAATTCTAAAATTGATTTTTGCTGATTAAGTATTTTTGATCTGATGCAAGATCTCAGTTAAATAAAAACTTTTAAAGTGAACTACTCACACTGAATCGAAGATTACAGTGTTAGCTTCTAACTTCACAGGCTCATGCCCCAAAACTGACTTACGTCCGCCTTTTGGT
>JAACUG010000044.1 GCA_009993045.1 Cyanobacteria bacterium CG_2015-22_32_23 | reverse complement strand
GAAATTTAGCTTGAATATCTGTTAATAAATCCTGTGAAGTATCGCTTTTTTTTGCAGTGGTAGATTTTTGTTGCTGAAATTTAGCTTCAATATCTGTTAATAAATCAGGATGTTTTTTTTCTTGTTTCTTAGATTGTTTAGTATTTTCTATCTCCGATAAGAAAGAGTCTATATTATCTTTATTTTCTTTATTCATCACTGGCTGACAATAAATATTAATAGTGTTGTTAACAGTATTTTTATCTTGCTGTTTTTCTTGATACTTATTTTCAATTTGAGCAAAAATATCATCTATATTACCCATAGCTAAAATTAGGTATATAACATTTTAATTATAACATTTTTTTGACAAATTTTAGGGTAGATAGTTAATAAAAAAAAGTATTTATTCTACCCCATCTAAAACCTAAGCAGCTATATCTAGTATAGATTGTAAGGTTTGCCAACGGAAATAACGCTCTCCACCAAGTTCTAAAACTACTTTAATTTTAGGTTGTTGTTTTGTTAAACTAATTAAATACTCTTTTTCTTGATTAGAAAGGACAAAACCTTCAATAATCCATAACACTAAACCTTTAGAAGAAACTGGTAAATTTTCTAGTTGAGAAAGGGCGATAGGAGGAATAAAATAAGTAGGGCCGACTGCACCTTCTTGATCAATATTTTTTTTACCTAAATGGGCAGGGCGTACTCCATGAATACCTGTTAAATAAGAACTTAAATCACCTAATCCCCTAGCCGAAAAATTAATAGTATGATAACCTGATGTGCGTAATCTTCTTTGATAACGTCCTTCAAAACCCCCTTCAAGAGGTGCATATACAGCTAAAATGCTTGATTTTTCTAAATCTCGAATAAAACTTTTTCCTGTAGTTAATAATGGCATAATTTTTTTATGGTTACTAATAATATCCATCTCAATTTCTTTGATTATAATAGGACAAGGGTGAATCTGATCCAGTTAACCTCAAAGCTAGTAAGATAGTTAAATAATTATAAAACTTACGCACTTGTCTCCTTTATCCCCAAGTTTGGGAGTAAGTTCAATTGAACTCCCGAAAAATTAGACTAAAAGGCTGAATTAACTTTTTTTTCTAGTAAAAATTCTTATAATAATAACAGTTAATTAATTTGTGTGTGATGAGGAATAAATATTTTGAATGAATTAAGAGCTGTGTTAGAATTAGCCACAGAAGAAGAATTGCAACAAGTTACTCAAATTCTGTTTTGTCGAAAATTCAATCCCATTGATTATTTACACACACCAAACCCTTTAGATGTCCAAAGTCAAGATTTGCAAAGGTGGCTAGATTCCATTGAAAAGCGTTTTCGTTTTTTAGGTGCTGATGGTGTTACTGTGTTGCGTCGTCAAACTGATGGAGTTTCTTATCGAAATATTTTGATTCAGGTGTGTCGTTATCTTAAAATACCCTACTCTCAACAAATGACCACTATTGATATTGAGGGGGAAATTTTCTTAAATTTATTACAAAAAGCATGGCATAAATTACCGCCATCCCAACAACAATCTCTTAAAAGTAAGGTTATTTCTTCTCTAGCCGATTCCACAAATCCTGAACCCTTGCCCTTAAGTTTGCAACATGATCCTGTTAAAATTTTATTGCAGGGTAGCAGTGTTGTAGCTGTAAGTTCCATTTTAAAACCTTGGTTACTACAAAAAATTGCCCAACAATTTGCATTACATTTCGCTACCTATCAAGTTGCTAAAACAACTATTATTAACGGTAGTATCGCTACGGCTACTCAATTGCAAAATCATTTTACTCTACAAATGGCTAAACGAGGTATGGCTATAAGTACCGCTCGATATACTGCTGTAAGAAGTATCTTTACTTTTTTAGGTCCTGTATTATGGGGATATTTTCTTGCAGATTTAGGTTGGAGAGCGATCGCCACTAATTATACAAGAATTATACCTGTAATTTTTACTTTAGCTCAAATTCGTCTAACCCGTAGCGATGATTGGCAAGTGATGGCTTATTAAAACACTTCACAGATTTATTTACCCACAGAATCTAAATTTAGAGTGAGTAATACCCAGAAACCACCAAAGATAGTGTTTAAACCCACATTCCGCATATTTCAAAGGATTACTAAAACTGATACAAGAAAAGCGTTGTTTAATTATGTAACCTTACAAAAAAAAAGAAAGTCAAAAAAGACTCTAAGCTATGTATAATAAAGATTGTAGCGAGTATTTTATCAAGACACTACCGTGTAAAATAGCGACACTTAATTATTGAATGTACACCAATACTGTTTGGTTAGTAGCTTAAGTTATTTTGTTCGCCTTTTCCAATAATGGGGAGGGGACTTCTACCAAGTTTAACTCCCCCAAAGTTGGGGGCTGGGGGGCTTAACCGAGCAGTATTATGACTTACCCTGTCTGACACCACTGTTTAGCAAAAGCTATATTTGATATTGGTTGGGGAACTTTTGTCAATTACTTAGACTACAAACTCAAAGAAAAAAGTCCTACACCATCAATCTTTGATTTTAGTGTTGGGTAGTTCACTAAATTAACTGCGTAACTCTACCGCAAATTGTTTAGTTAAAGTATCTCGAATTTTGTTATGAATAGGATCAACATCGCTATCTTTAAGAGTACCATCAGGGGATTTATATACCAAATTAAAGGCTAAACTACGTTTATTTTCTTCCACATTTTGCCCTTTATATTCGTCAAATAATGTGACATCCACTAAAGTTTTACCTCCAGCTTTGCGCATAGCGTTGGTAATTTCAGCTACAGTGAGATTACTTGAGGCAAAGAAAGCTAAATCACGAGCAACAGAGGGATAGCTAGAATAAGGTTTAAAAGTAGGGGTTTTTAAGTATTTTTGACTTAAATAAGCAATTAAAGGCTCTAGTTTTAACTCAAATACATAAACACTATCAGGCAAATCTTTCTCTTGTCGTAATTGAGGGTGAATTTGTCCAAAAATGCCAATTTTAGTCTTATTTAACCATAAACTAGCAGTACGCCCTGGATGTAAACGATTATCTTCAGAATCGGCTTGATAGGTAATTGGTGCTTTTAAATTGTTAAATAAACTCTCTAAAATACCTTTGGCTTGATACCATGTTATGGGTTGTGGTTTACCGCCGACAGTCCAGATACCATCGCTATATAAATTACCGCCTATAATGCCCCCTAGAGCGTCACCTTCACGCTTTTCACCATTTTCTAGCCAAAAAACTCGTCCCATTTCAAAACCTTTTAAATAGCCATTTCCTTGGGCTTGGTTATATTCAAAGGCATTAATTAAACCATCAATTAAGTTACTGCGAAGGGCAGAATATTCACTAAATAAGGGATTAGCAATTTTTATTTGTGCTTTTTCAGGGGAAACTAAGGAATATTGCACTAATTCTGTTAAGCCTAAACCTCTTAAATTGGCGCTGATTTGTCGTTGAATTTGCACCTGTGAGGATAAATAACCTACTTGGGATTGAGAAGGTAAAGTATCGATAAAATGATCATAACCGTAAAGTCTCGCTACTTCTTCAATTAAGTCAATTTCTCTTTCTAAATCACGATAGCGATAATTTGGCACGGTGACAAGCCAAACTAAAGGAGATTGGGTTTTTACTTCTAATTGACAACCTAAATCCGTTAAAATTCTTTCTACATCTTCTTTTGGAATATCTCCTAATGCTTTTTTTCCACTTTCGGAAGGGGATATTTGCCCACTTTTTAAGGGGGGGTTAGGGAGGGTTACTTTACCTAATACTTGATGAATACGATTAAGTCTTAATTCGATAGTATTGGTTAATTTTTCGGGGCGATTATCGGCGATAACTTGATTGGTAACGTTACCTTGGGCTAAATCTTGAATCAAAAAAATAGCACGATTTAAGGCTTTTTCTAATTCTACTTGATTAACTCCTCTTTCATAACGAGTAGAGGCTTCCGTGCGAATACCTTGACTTTTGGCACTTCTACGAATAGGCACTGGCTCAAATAACGCTCCTTCAAGTAAAATATTTTGAGTATTGTTATCTACTTCGCTATCTTCACCTCCCATAACTCCAGCTAAGGCTATAGGTTGATTATTGACAGTAATAAGTAAATTTTGTGTTTTTAAGTCTCGTTTTTGCCCATCTAAAGTGGTTAATGTTTCATTTTCGGTGGCAAAACGCACTCCGATAGTTAAATCTTGACTTTGTGCAATGTTTTGCAGTTTTTCTCTATCAAAAGCGTGTAAAGGTTGTCCCCATTCTAAGAGAATATAGTTAGTTATATCCACAACATTATTTATCGGGCGCACTCCTGCTGATTCTAAACGCCATTGTAACCATTGAGGAGATGGTGCTATTTTCACATTTTCAATGATTATACCAATATAAGCCGTACAAGCCGAAGTGTCTTGAATATTAACCCCCCTCAATCCCTCCTTAGCAAGAGGGGAAGCCGTTTCAACTCCTTTTAATTCTTCTTTAGCAATGGAGGAAACAGTTTCAATTCCCGTTAATTCTCCTTCAACATGGGGAAGACAAGCACTTTTTCCCGTTAAAGCTGCCACTTCCCTCGCAATTCCCACCATACTTAAAGCATCGGCACGGTTTGCGGTAGCGGTTACATCTAAAATAACGTCATCTAAGCCTAAAATCGGGCGAATATCCTCACCTACTTGGAAATCTCCTTCTAAGATTTTAATTCCTTCGCTTTCCTTCGCCAAACCTAACTCTGCTAATGAGCATATCATGCCTTGACTGTCAACTCCTCTTAACTTCGTCGGTTTGAGTTTTAAGTCCACTTTTGGTAAATAACTCCCTAAAGTGGCAACGGGTACAAATATATCTTTTTTGACGTTAGATGCACCACAAACTATCTGTGATAAAGTTTCTTTACCAATATCTACTTGACATACACTTAGTTTATCAGCATTGGGATGGCGATCGCACTCTATAACCTTACCCACAACGACACCATCAGCCCAACTTCTTCTATCTTCCATGTCTTCCACTTCAAAACCAGCGATAGTAAGAGTTTTCGCTAATTCTTCGGGAGTAATGGTGATGTTAACTAATTCTTTTAACCAATGGAAAGAGATACGCATTTTAAAATATCGAGTGATTATAAATAAGCTAATCTCCTATTATCAATCAA
Organism: Cyanobacteria bacterium CG_2015-22_32_23; assembly: GCA_009993045.1. GTDB lineage: Bacteria > Cyanobacteriota > Cyanobacteriia > Cyanobacteriales > Cyanobacteriaceae > Geminocystis. Next base: position 15,630 of record JAACUG010000044.1, on the reverse strand, counting down.
TTTCAGTCTTGAGTAAACAGCAGATAAGATAAAATTAATGTTATGAGTAATTAATACACATCAAAAAATCTTTTTTCATTTTTAACTATTATGACTAATTTAAAAAATACAATTAACGTCATTATTGATGCAGGTGAAACACAAGGTTATGTTGCAGAATGTTTAGAAATTTCCGTTGTCAGTCAAGGATTAACATTAGATGAAACGATTAAAAATATTCAAGAAGCGGTTAGTTTACATCTTGAAGATGAAGATTTAACAGAATTTGGCTTAACAGAAAAACCATCTTTAAAAATTAATTAATTTAGTCAATATTTGCCTTTTTTTTATTAGTTATTTTCTATTAATAAGCACAAAATTCAACATTGCTAAATGAAGTTGTAGATTCAATATATATATAGTAATCACCTTTGACTGGAATATAATACTCTATCTGATCCTTTGCTACTTTTTCCCCACTAATTCTTCCTTTTGGACCAGTAACATAAATATCATACTGAGTCCCACCACCTATATTTCTACTTGTAAATCTTTGTCCACTTCCTAAGTTTAAAACAAATTCTCTACCTTGACTAAAGTTACCTGAATATGAGCCACAATAACTCCCCCTTGCAAACTTTATTCTAGTGGCTTTCTGTGCAAAAGCTGGATCTAATGGTAATATAAAAGTCAAAATAGCAGTTACTAAAGCAAATTTTCTATTTGTATTTTTGTTGATATTATAGGATTTCATTATTTTTCAGTCAATATTAAATCTATTTTTGGATAATAAAATTATAAGTGATTACATCTCATTTTTGTTAATTTATTCCCTGTTAATATTTAATTTGGTAAGGTTTAAATTATGGGCGGTAATTTGTGCTAAATCTGCTAAATTATCAATTTTATCGACATAAGGAAAACAACCTAAAATTGGTACTTGAGTTAAAGATTCTATAAGCTGTTTTGATGTCCAATTATTAATATCTTCTTCACTACAAGAATTAATACAATTTAAAACAATACCTTTAAGTTTCACTTTGTGATGTTTCGCTAAAGCAACATTGGCCACTGTATGGGCGATGGCCCCTAATTTCACGGGAACGACTAAAATAGTTTCTAAATGCCAATTACTAGCTAACTGTGCAATAGTTAAATCATGGGTAATAGGTGAGCCTAAACCCCCTAAAGCCTCCACTAAAAGCAAATCATGGCTTTGTTGTAACTTTAGTAAACTTTGCCAAATAACGTTTAAATCAATGAATTTTCCTTCCAAATCTGCTGCCACAGGAGGGGCTAGGGGTGCATTAAAACGTAAAGGAATCACCACGTCATCAAAAAATTGCTGATAAAACTCACCATCTCCCTCTACTCCTGTTTGTAGTAACTTCATTAAACCAACTTTTAACCCTGAAAAATATTGCTGATAATAAGCCCTTAATGCAGTGGTAATAATGGTTTTACCCGCATCAGTATCAGTGGCAGAAATTAATAAAGTTTTCATAAAAGAAATGATTGAATATCAACTAGAAAAAAATTGCACAAAAAGTTGACTTATATTGTAGATTATAATGATAATGTTAATATATCCTATGTAATAAAAGGGTAAAAAAATCAATAAATTAGTACTTAATATTAAGAGGTTAAAGAACTTGTCGTGAGTAATTCTGCCACTTTAACACTCAGTCCGATGTTGCAACAACAAGTATCGGATCACAACCGTTTAAGATTATTTTCCGGTTCAGCCAATATAGGACTCGCTACGGAAGTAGCACGGTATCTAGGCATGGATTTAGGTCCGATGATTCGTAAAAGATTTGCAGACGGAGAGTTATACGTCCAAATTCAAGAATCCATTAGAGGTTGTGATGTTTATTTAATTCAACCTTGTTGTAATCCTGTCAATGATAACCTGATGGAGTTGTTGATTATGATTGATGCTTGTCGTAGAGCGTCAGCACGGCAAATCACCGCAGTGATACCTTATTACTCTTATGCTAGAGCAGATCGTAAAACCGCAGGTAGAGAGTCGATTTCAGCCAAATTAGTAGCTAACCTCATCACCAAAGCAGGAGCCCATCGAGTTTTAGCAATGGATTTACACTCGGCACAAATTCAAGGCTATTTTGACATTCCTTTGGATCATGTTTATGGTTCTCCCGTAATTTTAAATTATCTTCACCACAAAAACTTAGAAGACTTGGTAGTTGTATCCCCTGATGTTGGCGGTGTAGCTAGAGCTAGAGCTTTTGCGAAAAAATTAAATGATGCACCTTTAGCTATTATTGATAAACGCCGTCAAGCCCATAACGTGGCGGAGGTAATGAATGTTATTGGTGATGTCAAGGGCAAAAACGCAGTTTTAGTTGATGATATGATTGATACTGCGGGTACTTTATTAGAAGGTGCTAGACTTTTAAAGAAAGAAGGGGCAAATAAAATTTATGCCTGTGCTACTCATGCAGTCTTTTCAGGTCCAGCAGTTTCTCGTCTTTCTAGTGATGTCTTTGAAGAAGTGATAGTTACTAATACTATTCCTATTCCCATTGATAATCATTTTCCTCAATTAAAAGTTTTATCCGTAGCTAATCTTCTAGGGGAGACTATCTGGCGGATTCATGAGGATAGTTCTGTTAGTATTATGTTTCGTTAATTATAATTATTTTACCTTGTTTTTGTCGATTGCTCACAATCATTCAATTGATTTTAAGCGATCGCTTTTTTTTGATAATTTATTTATAGCTTAAAATATGTCAGCAGGATCAGCAGATTTTAATTTATTAACGGCAATTGCACCAGATAAAAAGCACATAATAACTGTTAAAATAAACACTAATATAGCTAAATCTTTTGTCATAATAATAGGTAAACCAGTGGCTTTTGCTGCTTGATAATAAAGGAAACTAGAGACACCAAAACCGGGAATAAAACCAAGACAAGCGAGAAAAATTGCTTCTTGAAAAACGAGAATTAAAAGATAAGAATTATCGTAACCCATAGCTTTTAAAGTAGCATATTCAGGTAAATGATCGGCAACGTCAGTATAGAGAATTTGATAAACAATAACAATACCAACAACTAAACCCATACCAGCACCAAGGGTAAAAATAAAACCAATAGCGGTGCTACTTTCCCAATAATTCTTTTCATAATTCGTAAATTCTTCCCTAGACAAAATTAAAACATCACCGCCATTTAATTTATTTTTTAAACTGTTAATAACAGTGGTATTATTAGCATTTTTATCAAGTTTAATTACCCCAATATCAATTAAACCTTTATTACGATTAGGAAATAACCTTAAAAAGTTTAAATCGCTAGTAATTAAATTACCATCTGCACCAAAAGTTGCACCAATAGTAAATAATCCACCTACTTTTACTTGTCTGCTATCTATTTCTGTTTTAACTTCTTTTTCTTGTAAATAAAGTTGAGGAATATTGCCAAATTCTGGGCGAGATTCTTGATCAAATAATACCACGTCAGGTAATTTTAATTGATCTAAATTGTCCGTTACTCCCGATAAATTAAATACTCCTTGTTTAGGATTAAAACCCACTACCATAATTTGTCTAGTATTTTTATTCTCAGGGTTTTTCCAAATACTAAAACCAATATAAATAGGATTAATGGACTCTACACCATCGACTCCTAAAGCCTCATATAAACGACGAGAAGAAAAACTTTTCATAGCTATTAAAGCATCAGATTGAGGGCTAATTAAGAAAACATCTCCTTCAATTTTTTCGTGTAATCTAACAGAACTATTCAATAAAGCAGACTTAAATCCTAACTGCATAAACATTAAAATATCGGCAAATCCAATCCCTGCTAAAGCGATTAATAAACGGATTTTTTCTCTACTTAATTGTAGCCAAGCTAAAGGTATTTTCATAATTAGTAAGGATTGTTTTTTATATTTATAAAAAGTCGAAAATATTTAATCACTTAAAGAAATTTCAGCGATTATTTGAGCATAAATTAAATTACTAATAATGTCGTTATTTTCAGGATTAATGGCAATTTTTACTTCCACCACTCTAGCATCAACACTGGCGGCTGGATCTGTTTCTAATACGTCTTTTTTACCTATTTTTGAGCTAATTTCGATAACTTTACCTTTTAACATCTCATTAAAGCTATTATTATCACTTTTAATCGTAGTTTCTTGTCCTAGCTTAATTTTACTAACATCACTCTCATATACTTCTGCTATTGCTACCATTTGTGTGGTATTCGCCATCTCCACAACTCCAGTAGCGTTATCAACGTTTTCCCCTTCCCTTGCCATAATTTCGAGAATTGTGCCGTCACTAGGTGCTTTAATGAGGGTTAAATCTAACTCAATGTCTGCCTGTTTGACTAATGCCATGGCTTTATTTATTTGCGCTTGAGATTGGATAACATCAACCTCTCGAATTTCCCTAATTTCCCTTAATTTAGCCTCTGCTTCCGCAATTTTTTTGGTGAGGGTATTTACCTGTTGAGTTGCCAAGGCTTCCGCTTCTCGGATTTCTTCTGTTACCGTTGAAGTAGTTTTTTGATAACTTGCCAAGGCTTCTTGATAACTTTGAGTCACAGTGTCAAAAGTTAGTTGTTTCGACTCCAAATTTGACTCAGAAATGACTCCATCTTGTGCCAATTCTTGGTAACGTTGTAACTCTGATTGAGCATTTTTTACTTCAGCCTTTAATCTTTGAATAGTAGCTTCTTTTTCGGCTTTTTCCGTAGATAATTGAGCATTTAATCGAGAAATTTTGGCTTTATTAGTGGCAATTATCCCATTTAATTCCGCTTTTAAACTCTCAATGGCTGATTCTTGAGCTTTGATTGTACCTTCCTTTGCTCCTGCTTGTATAATTGCTAAATTAGTTTGGGCAACTTTTACTTCTTGCTTGGCAGTTTCTAACTCAGCTTTTTTGCTATCAAAATCCGTAGTAATAGCGATAATATCACCTTTTTTTACCTTATCTCCTTGTGTCACTAATAAGGTTTTAACCTTCGCACCAGCCATTGTCGGTGAAGCAATTACTTTTATGATTTCACCTAAAGGTTCAATTCTACCTAAAGCGGTGACAGATTTTTCCCTCACTTTAGAGGTAATCGGAGAAGGAGAAGTATTATTTGTGACACCTAATTTTTGATTTAGATATATTCCTGTCACTATAACAATAACAGCTCCTAAAATTCCCGTAACCACAGCGATTTGTTTACCGTTTTTTGCCACAAAGGATGTTGATTCGCCCATATTCCCGAAAGTTAGACTAGACTGTATAGTATGATTATATACTATAGTTTTAATAATTGACAATTATTATTTTATAATTCATTTATTTAAAATCAAAAATTATGCCCTAATTATCTATTATTTATAATAATCAAAATTATTTATCTATATTAATTATTAAAAAAAATGATATTAAACTATCAACAAAAAAAAGCAGAAGCCAAAACGAAACAAATTTTAAAAGGTGCTTTATCTCAATTTTTAGAGTATGGTTATTTAGGTACAAGTATGGATAAAATTGCTTATCATGCTGGAGTTTCTAAACAAACTTTATATAGTCATTTTGGAGATAAAGAGACTTTATTTAAGGCTTTAATTTATGAAGTTGCTACCCAAAAATTTCAATTAGTTTGGGCAAAACCTTTAGAGGGAAAACCAGAAATTGTTTTAAAAGAATTAGCTCAAAGAATTATTAATGAAGTTAATGATCCACAATATTTAGCTTTTATACATATTATCGTTACTGAAGCAAAAAGTTATCCTGAATTAGGAGAATTATTTTTAGAAAATGTCGCTAAACCAGCTATGAATATTCTTACTAAATATCTCGATGATTGTCCTGATTTAAACTTAACAGATTCTGAAGCAATTGCTCATATTTTTGTTAATAGTTTAATTCATCATATTCTAACTCAAGAAATATTACAAGGAAAAAAAGTGATACCTATTAGTAATGATAGAATAGTTAATAATTTAATGACTATGATTCAATTTAATCAAGAAAATATCAAAATAAAATAAAAAAAGTTATAATTAGCTCAAAATTTAATTATAATAAAAAAAATTATCATCACAATTTATAATCTAAAAAACTAACTCAATAAATTAAACTTTATTATGGCTCAAAAACCCAACAATAATCGTCAAGAATTAGACATTAATTTTCCTACCGTTTTGACAGGAGCATTACTATTAACTATTATTATTTATCTCTTATTTTTACCCTTCAAAGAATCTTATGTCGGTATTTTATTATACCAAAGAGGATTTACACAATATTTAACAGTATTTTTTGCTTCTTTAGTAGTAATAATTACGATTAATAAATATTTAAAAATTAAAAGAGAAGATAAAATTTTAAAAAAGATTGGATTACCTGAAAAAATTTCTTTTGATAATTATAAATCCGCACAATTAATTCATCTTCAAGAAGATTTTGCCAGAAATTATAGTATGGTAACGAGTAGATTAGCCAGAATTTTAAGCGCTTATATTAACTCTGGAAGTCGCAAAAGTGTCACAGAATTAGCCTTAGATGATGCTTCTTTTTACCTTACTGCGTCAGAGTCTTCTTATACCTTACCACGAATTTTAGTCTGGGCAATTCCCTTATTAGGATTTATTGGCACAGTTTTAGGTATTAGTAGTGCCGTTAATGGTTTTTCAGGGTTTTTAGATAAAAGTGCAGAAATTGAGCAAATTAAAGAGGGAATTGGCACTGTTACCAGTGGTTTAGCTATTGCTTTTGATACCACTTTATTGGCACTTTTGTTAAGTGTTATTGTCATGATTCCTTTAGTGTTAATTGAAAAAATGGAATCACAATTATTACTAGCTACTGATATTTATATTAATGATTATATTTTACCTCGATTAAAGGAGAAAAATGACTCAGAAAAATCTATCTTAAATAGTGACATATTAATTAAAACTGTTACAGATGCTATTGATAATAAATTACCGACAAAAGAAGAGTTAATTCAACCGATAAAAGACGCTTTACCTTCTCCTCAAGACTTAATTAATCCTGCAGAAATTTATGCTAAAGAAGCAGCTAAAAATTTAGTAGAAGAAATTATTAAACAATTTAAGGAAATTAATCATCAAGAATTAGAATTAATAAATAGTATTAAAGACATTAATCAAGTAATTTTAAAAGATAGAGATAATTTTTTACAAACTTTTGGACAACAGAATGATTTAAACCAGTCTATTATTAATAATATTAAAGAATTAGTTGATTTAGTGAGAGAAAATAATGAAGTAAATAGTAATAGTTTAAATGAAAAAACTCAAGTTATTAGTAATGAATTAAATAAAGCAGCTTTAAGCCTAGAAGAAAAAGTTATATCTTTAGAAAAATCTAGTGCTAAAATCGCCGAACTTAATCAGTTACAATCTAGTTTAGAGAAAGTTGTTGCGGTATTAAATAACGTAGGAGAAATGCAAAAAACTTTAGTTAATGTACAAGATAAAATAACTCTTTTACAACCTACTTTACAAGACTTAAGTAAGCCTAGAGTTATTAGATTAGTTGAACAAATTGAACAATAAAACTATTAATTATTAACTACTATTATTATCTAATTTTTAAAAATGCGCAGACAATTAAAATCTAATAAAATAGAAATGGAATTATTCCCTTTTTTATCTATTCTAGCTTGTACTATTGGGAGTTTAATTTTACTTATAATTGTCATTAGTACAGAAACATTAAATACTAATCCAGAAGTAACAATTATTGCTAAAACTGACGGAAAAGGAATAAATCAAAAAAAACAACCTCGTTATATTGAATGTAAAGAAGACGGAGTTGTTATCTATCCTAGTCAAGAATTTATACCCAAAAATAAACTTAGTAACAATGATTCTAAATTACTAAATTTTATTGCAAATATTAGAGCAAATAAAGATAAAGAATATGTTATTGTAGCAGTTAGACCAAAAGGAATTGAGGTTTTTCAACAAGTAAGAGATTTGATTGAAAAAGAAAAAATTGATATAGGTTATGAACCCATAGAAGAAGGTTGGACTTTAAAAGTTAAATAGTCAAAAATATGATAACATTAATAACATTATGAGACCTAGAAGAATTAGAAAAAAAAATCATCCCGAACAAAATTTAGATTCATTTTTAGATATATTGACAAATACCGTAGGAGTATTGATGTTTATTGGTTTATTTGTCAGTTTATTAGCAGCAGAAGCTGGTACAATTATTAGGACACCTTTACGCTCACAAACCAACAAACAACCTCTTTTTTTTGAAGTAAGAAATAACAAAATTTTTTCCTTAAATGATCCTAAATTAGATAGTGAAATTAATCAAGTATTAGCAACTTTACCTAATTGTAAAACTCCTGATATTCCCAAAGATATTCCTTCTTATTTATACAGTTTTTATCTACAAGAAATACAAGATTATGAGCAATGTATTAAGACTAGAAATATTAAACTCGATAATTTTTATTATGATAACGGTGATTATTTAGTTAGTTTTACTGAAGATGGAGCATTAAAATATGAAGCTAATTCTTCATCTCAAGGAGAAGATTCTAAACAATTAAAAATGACTAACTCTAGCTTTATTAACACTTTAAAACAATTAAATCCTGATGTTAATTATATCGCTTTTATTGTACGTCCTGATAGTTTTGAAACTTTTAGAGTTGCGAGGGAAAAGGCTTGGAGTATTGGTTATGAAGTAGGATGGGAACCTTTCGCCCAAGATAAAATTTTAGTTTTTGGCTCTGGAGGGCGTTCAGTGGGAGTACAATAGATAAATAGTAATGGTTAAGGAGTGATAAATTGAGAATAAACTATATAAGTAAATAGCCAAGATTAATTGTATGTTTACTTTAACACTCATGCACTTATAGAAGAATGGAAGAGGCAAAAAAGATTATGAGTTATTTTCATTAATTTTAAACTCCACAATCTATTTTACTTTAGTAGTTAAAATTATTTACTGCTGGTTTTCAGAAATATTATTGAGAGGAGAATTATTTGACTGAGAAATTTCTAAATGATGCCCATAACGTAAGGCAAAACCGAATCCGAAACCACCAAAACTAAATACTATACTGGTAATGATAATTAATTGTTTAAAAATTGTTAAGGATTTTTGTTTTTGTTTTTCGGGAATGTCATCCATGTTTATTTTTTTCTTAATTGAAACATTTTTTATCATCTGAGATGAAGACAATTCTAAATTAGGAGAATTAATTTTAAGAGTAGATTTAGTCACTGTATTTGATATTTTCCCCTTCATAAAAATAATAAATAAAATTTTTTAGTGTTTAATGGTTAGTTAATTCTTAAAAGTAAATAATTTTACTAACAAGTAATAATAACTAAAATCTAGCCAAAAGTGAGATTATCATAATCAAATTAGCAAAGAGGATAATTTTTCAGGATAAAATCTTTTGCCTCAAGAGTATTATTAATCTTACCATCTAAAAATAAAGCCTGTACTGTTGTCAATATTTGTTTATATTTTTTACTAGGTTTATAACCTAAATCCCTCAAGTCATCGCCATTAAAAGGGAATTTTATCTTATTCCACGTCATCAAATAACACCAAATAGTTTTTCTAATGTGTTTATCATTTTTTACCGCAACAAGTAAAAGAGTCAAAGGTTGGTAAGTTGATAAGAATTTTACCTTTTCACTAATAGATTGACAAGTGGATAAAGTATTTTTAATATTTTCCTCATTAATTGACAAATATTTCAGTCTTTGGATACTGTCTTTAGGTAATTGTAAATTTTCCGCTACTTTCACCCCTTCCATAAAAGAAGCCAAAATAATTTCTAATCGTAATAACCAACAAGTAACGGGAGGATTTTGTTCATCTAAATGATAATATCTTAACCAACGATCTAAACAACGAATTTGCCACCATAACTGGGGAGTTAATTGACAATTTTTGTGCAAACAAGTTAAAGCGCCCACTTCTTGCAATAATTTTAAAGCTGGTTTCCAATACTGCGCTTGGAGAATATAGTTTAATTCCGCTTTGAGACGAGTAGTTAAGGCTGGAATAGAGGTTTTTTCTGAGGAGACTCTTTCATATACCCCACTAGAAATAGCATAGTTAATATATTCTCTGGTTTCTGATTCAATGATAAAATTTAGTCTTACAGCAAACCTTACCGCCCGAAAAATTCTGGTAGGATCTTCTATAAAGCTATTAGGATGTAAAACTCTGATAAAATTTGAGCGTAAATCTTTTAAACCGCCAAAAAAATCTAATAATTCCCCTCCACGAGGATGAGTAAGACGCACAGCTAAAGCATTGATAGTAAAGTCTCTACGGTATAAATCTTGACGAATTGAGCTCGATTCTACCACAGGATTAGCCGCAGGATAAGGATAAAATTCCGTGCGCGCGGTGGCAATATCTACCCATAATGAGCCTAAATTCTCGTCTTTATGCCATAATAATGCAGCAGTTTGAAATTCCCCATGAATACTTAAACGTGCTTGAGGATAAATATTTTGCAAGGATTTAGCTAACTTTACTCCAGCCTCAGTAATTGCCGATTTATGAAAACCATCTACCACTAAATCAATATCCTGCAAAGAAAGAGTATCGCAAGATGAGGTTAATAATAAATCTCTTACACCACCACCCACCAGATAAAGATGCCAACCTTGAGTTTGTGCATAAGTTGCCGCTTGTTGTAATAACTTCCAGATAGGGGGATGTAAATGTTTTTCAAAAGAAGGTAAAAGACAAGAAAGTAGAGGTAAAGTATCTTGAGAAGGAGAATCATTGAGACTAAATTGATGAAGATGTCGTAAAATATCTGTGCGCGTCACGATACCTAATAACTCATTGTTTTCCATTACTGGTAATCTACCAATATCATTATTTACCATTAAACTTTGAATATCACGGAAAGAAGTTTGAGGGTGAATTTTTTGGACATTTTTCGTCATATAACCTTTTACAGGTGCATGAGAAAAGCCATGATGTAAAGCTAAATCAATATCTCGGCGAGAAATTACTCCCACTAATTCCCCTTTTTCCGTCACCACAAATAACCCTGAATGCCCATAACGGAGTAAAATTCGTTGTGCTTTTTCGATGGTAAGGTGAGGAAGAATTGTGCGCACAGGAGATGACATTAAATCTCTAGCCACCAGAGGAAAAGGAATTAAATCTTTAATCTGAGTCAAAAGATTATTAATTATTTCTTGAGGATTATCACAACGTAAATTAAAAGAAGCTGCACTACTATGACCTCCTCCGCCAAAATCTGTAAAAATAGAAGCTAAATTCACCGAATCTATACCACTACGCCCAATTACCGTTAATTTTCCTTTTTTCTTTTCTTCCGTTTCCGAAAAAATCTGTTTAGACTTGACACTATAACCATAATAATGTCCCAATAAAAAAACATCAACTTCCGTTAAATCTCTAATTCTTCCTGCTAAATTAGACAATCCAGCCATAAAATTAGGAGTTTCTAATAATATCCATCCCACACAACAACCGTTAATAATTTCTGTTTGTAAATTCTTTAAGGCTTGGGGTAACAACTGCTGTAACGATGGTGCTAAACTTGGTTCAACATATTCTCCTATGGTGCGAAGATTTATTCCTTGAGTCATCAACCATGCCAAGGCTAAAGCATCCCGAGAAGTAGTCTGTTCGTAAGTGAGTGAACCAGTATCCACATGGATTCCTAATGCCATTACCGTGGCTTCGATGGTATTTAGGGTTAAAGATTTTTCTTGTAAAAGTTCGCAAATAATTGTGGCACTAGAACCAACTTTTTCGATATATTTAAAACTAGCCGTGATATTAGCTTCGTTTTCAAGATGATGATCGTAAATAGTTATGGACTCTATATTCTCTAAATCTAACCATTCTGTAGCTTTTCCTAAACGACTAGAATTTTGAGTATCCACAATAAATAAATTTCTAATTTTTTGAGGATTAACACTACGAAACTCCATTAAAGCTAATTCATCTCGATGTAAAGCTAAAAAATTTTTCACCGAAGGATGTGCGCCTCCCGTTAAAATGATTTTCGCACCTAAATGTAATTTAGTTAAACCTACTGCCGCCCCTAAAGCATCGAAATCCGCCGTTTGATGACATAAAATTAAATCCATACTTTATTTATGTAATTGATCATTGACAATTATTTATAACCTTAATTATTGATAACTTTGTCCTAGTTTTTCTAAAATACGAGGTTTTAATCGTTCAAATTCATCTCTTAATCTTTTACGACTAACTTTTGCATCCCCTTCAGGAGTGGGAATAGTAGTGTTTTTAATCCATTCTTTCATAATAGTACATTGATTAGAGGCGATGGTAGAAATCATACTATGTTGACATTTTTCAGGCTCTTCTAAAGCAAAAAAGAGAATTTTATAACTACCTAGTTGAGATAAAGCAGAAACTACTTGTCTTGCGCTTTCTGTTTTTAAGTCTAAGTAACAAGGTAGCCAACGGGGGCCATGGGTGGGATTATAAATAACTGTAATCCACAAAATCATGGGATGAGGTGAACTTAAAAAAAGAAATTGATTATAACGAATACTAACTATACGATTTAAAATATCTTGTTTATCTAACATTACCCATAAACTAGGGTAGTTTTCTGTTTCTGTATTAACAATACGAGGAAAAACAATTTTTTGTAAAGGTTTATTTTTAGGCCATGTTAATTTTGTGTCTTTAGTCGGTTTTACTTCAGATTTTTTTTGAGTTGGAGTAACTTTGGCTTGAGAAACTTCTGTTTTATCTTTATCTGCAACAATGGTTTCTTGACTTGAATAACTGGTTTTTTGTTGATTATTGCGTTTATATTCTTTTTCTAATCCTTCGATGACTTTTAAGATTTCGGCTACGGTTTGTGGGCGTTTATCTCTGGATTTGGCCATACACTTCATGATGATATTTTTTAATTCTGAAGGTATTTTTAGATGTGCTTCAAAAGGGCGAGGCTCAAAATCATGATGGGCTTTATACCATGCACCAAAAGATGATGTTTCTGGCAAGATGGGCATTTCTAGGGTTAACATTTCGTACATCATTACCCCTAAACTATAAATATCTGAACGATTATCTAACTCTTTTCCTTCCATTTGTTCGGGGGAGCAATAAGCTAAAGTTCCCATAAATGAATGAGTTTGAGTTGCATTTGCTTGTACTAATTTAGCAATCCCAAAGTCTAATATTTTGACTAATTCTCCTAATGTGGGATCTTCCATTACCAAAACATTACTAGGTTTAATGTCTCGATGTACCACTTGACATAATTCTTTGTGTAACATTATTCCACTGTGAGCGGCATCCATCCCTACGCAAATCTGACGAGTAACATAGAGAAACCTTTTTAGTGCCATGGGTTGAAATTTAATAATATCGCTTAAACTTTGCCCTTCTAAAAACTCCATCACATAGTAAGGGATTTCATTTTCATCGATACCATAATCTCTTACTCGAATGATATGAATACTTTTTTCTCCTAACAATGCACTTATAGTTGCTTCAGTTTCAAAGCGACCACGCATTTTATCGTTAAGTAAGGTTTGGGAGAGGAATTTAATGGCCACCGTTACCCCACCTAATACTTGATCTTCAGCTCTATATACCTGCCCCATTGCCCCAGAGCCAATTAACTCAATCAGTTGATAACGATTTGCTAGTATCCGATTTTCTTTTTTCCCTAAACTCATGATTTAACTTCAATATCAAATCTTATCTATTATTATTTTGACTTATATATTCACTTTTTACCCACGACGTTCTAAAATTCCTTCTAAGGTATTTAAAAGGTGATTTCCCGCCATCATCCCACTGGTGAGATGGTAGGTATTTTCGTCTAGGCAAAAATACGTTTCAAAGCCATTTAAACGCCGATTATCTCCTAATATCCAATATCTTTTGATAATTGAATCATTGGTTAACCAACCTTCTCCTTCTATTTTCTCAAAATCACTTCTTTTTAATACATAAGCATACTGATTTTTATTGGCAGGTAAAAATCCTTTATATTCAAAGGTTATATCTTGGCGATCGCCACTAAGAAAAACAATTTTAGTTTTCATAATGAACCAGTTAGATTGATCCCAAGTGATAATAATAGCACCTTTAAAAAGGCTAGATTTTTGATTTTTATCTAACCATGCACCTTTAATAATCCAACTGCCTGATTCTAAAAGAAAACTATGGGTCATGAAATTATGAGAGAATAAGAGAAAAATTTGTTTTGTGACTTATGAACATAACAACAATATACAGAAAAAATGCTACTTTAAAAATAAATTATTAAACTTCTTTCATTTCTGTAGGTAATAGTAAAAAAAAGAAAAAAAAGAGATTTTTGTAATAAATGTTATTTCGTTTTCGATAGTTAATAGTTGATCACAATTTAAGAAAATTTAACTCATGATTTCAGTACGTTATATTTTACTTTCAGTTTTGCTAGTTTTGGTAAATGGTTGTAGTACAAATAAGGCTTTAGAATCTCGTTTTGCTCCCCTTCAGACTAAAAACCCTGACGAAATAAAGACGGAAGTATCTCCTACAGTAGAAACCCCTAAAAATACTTCAGAGGTTAAATTACCTGATAATTTTCCGAAAGAGATACCTATTTATGCTCAAGCAAAATTAGTGAGTGTTGACGGAAAACAAACAAATTGGACATCTTCAGATCCGCTAAACTTAATTACAGAGTATTATCAACAAGAATTAATTGCACAAAAATGGACAATATCTCAAAAAGAAGATAATTTAATTATTGCCACAAAACCAGACAGCAATGAATCAATGAAGTTGTCTTTAACTCCTCGTAATGGTGAAACAGAATTTACTCTTTCTTATGAATCGGCGGCGGGAATTATGGCAAATCCAGTTATTCCTGAAAATAATAATACTTTACCTTCTAGCATCTCTAAGGTGAATGAATCTTCTTCAAGTCTTGATGAATTAGTGAGATTAAATATTATTTCTTCTACGGAAAAATTAAATCCTTATCAACCGATTACCCGTCGAGAATATGCTCGTTGGTTAGTTAAGGTAAATAATCTTTTATATGCTGATGTAAATAGTAAATTAATTCGTCTTGCTAATCCTCAAAGTAAGCCAATTTTTACCGATATTGCCCAAAATGATCCTGATTTTGCCATAATTCAAGGTTTAGCAGAAGCTGGTTTAATTCCTTCGACTTTAACTCAAGATAGTAATGCAATTACTTTTAAACCTGATACTCCTTTAACCAGAGAAGATTTAATTATGTGGAAGTTACCTTTAGATTTTCGACAAAAATTACCTAACGCTACTTTAGATACTATTAAAGAAACTTGGGGTTTTCAAGATGCCGCAAAAATAAAACCTCAAACATGGAGACAATTATATGTTGATTGGCAAAATGGGGAAGAATCGAATATTAGAAGAGGGTTTGGTTATATAACTCTTTTTCAACCGCAAAAACCCGTAACTTATGAAGAAACTGCTCGAATTTTAAGTATATTTGGCTATCAAGGAGATATTCGTAATCTTCAAGATGTTAAAAACTGAGAAAGGCTTTTAACAGTTAACAAAAAGTTACTTAAATCTTCTTAAACTTGCTCATTTATTAAGCTATACTCTAGTAATGAGTAAATTATCTATTTCTGAA
>JAACUG010000043.1 GCA_009993045.1 Cyanobacteria bacterium CG_2015-22_32_23 | reverse complement strand
CTTTAATCTTCATTCCATAATAAAGAAAGCTCTAGGTTACTCTAGGGCTTTTTTATTCTGTATTTTTCGTAACTAAATAATATCAAGTTGTATCTTTTAAGTCTTTTCTGTCTATCAGGATGTTTATACGAAATTCTTTTACAAAAGAGTGCTTTAAATGATATTTTTTTAGTCCTTATTTTATTAATAAATAATAGCAAAAATTAAGAAAAGTAATTAATTTATTTTCATCACTTTTTATCATCTTTTCACTTTTGACAAGAATTACTTGCCATAGCTTCTTGTAAAACCTTGCAGGCAAAATCAGTACAGCATCCACAATGATTAGAAATTTCCGTAACCTCCGACAGTTTTTCCAAAGATGAAATTCCTCGTTGTACGGCTTTATAAATATCTTTTTCTGTTATCCCATTACAAATACAAACGTACATAATAGATTCAACTAATTAAAATTAATCTTAATATTATTGCTAATAATTATCATTATTGCACAGTTAAGCTATAATTAGCATAGATTAAATAATCAAATAATTAAGTGATATTACGATGGAAGGAAATTCAGAAGTTAAACTTCAGCTTAATAATGTATTAGAAAAAAAATTAACAGCAATTAATCAATTTTTTCTCCACGCTAGAATGTGTAAAAGTTGGGGATTAAATAAACTAAATGAGTATGAATATTGTTACTCCATCAAATTGATGAAACAAGCAGATAAAATTATTGAGCGGATATTTTTTCTTGAAGGTTTACCTAATTTACAAAGTTTAGGAAAATTACTCATTGGTGAAAACGTATCAGAAATAATTTTTAATGATTTAACCATTACTACGGAAATAGCAGATACTCTTCGCCATTGTATTAATCTCTCTGAATCTTTACAAGATTATGTTAGTCGAGATTTATTGACAAATTTATTAGAAGAAACAGAGGAAGAAATTGATTGGTTAGAGTCTCAACATTGGCTAATCGCTAATTCTGGTTTAGAAAACTATTTACAATCAATGATTTAATTTTATTTTAGGAGAAATTTGATGAAAGGGAATAAAAAAGTTACCAACCAGTTACAATCATTGTTACGGGGGGAATTAGCTTCTAGAGACCAATATTTTATTCATTCTCGGATGTATGATGATTGGGGATTAACAAAACTTTATGTTCGTATTGTTCATGAAATGCAAGACGAAACCCAACACGCAGATATGTTGATTAAACGCTTATTATTTTTAGAAACTATCCCTGATTTATCTGAACAAGAAGCCTTAAAAGTAGGTTCTAGTGTACCAGAAATGTTGCAAAATGATCTTGATGTGGAATATAAGGTGATTGGTGATTTAAAAGAGGCTATGGCCATTTGTGAACAAGAACAAGATTATCAAACAAGAGAGTTATTACAGATAATGTTACAAGACACTGAAGAAGATCATGCTTACTGGTTAGAGAAACAATTAGGATTAATCGGGAAAATTGGTTTATCCAACTATTTACAATCTCAAATGTAAAAAATCATTGATAATTTATTATTTAATTAAAATATAATATTTTGTGAGTAAAATACAGTAAATCATTAATCTAACCTCCGTCAACCATAAAATTTTAGTGGAATAGGAAGATAGTAATAAGAATTGATTTAAACTGATGAAAAATTAATTTTTTGCTATTATTTACCTTTATTTAATTATTTTCCGTACCTAAAATTTGAACACTTATGACTCAATAGCCTTTATTCTAAAAGGTTTTTGATCTCGAACTCAGGTAATCTAATGGGGTTTACTGTATTTTTTATGCTCAAGTAAAAGTGAGAAAAATAATTCTCAGAATGTTAAAGATCAAAAAAACCTATTGAAGAAATAGTTTGACAAATATTTGGCTTTTGACTCAAAATTGTGGACTTTATTGATGATTGTTAAGGTAAGTTTAACCTAATAATTAATAACTTAAAAGATTCTTCATTATTCATTGCTATACTATTTATCAGAGTATTAAATTTTGATTAATTTTTTTAACATATATACCATAAGATGACTGTTCAAATTACGCTCAATGAACGCCATCAAAAAATTTTACAAGCAACCGTAAAGCATTATATCGCTACGGCTGAACCTGTTGGCTCAAAAACTCTGATTAATGAATATGATTTTAGTATTAGTTCTGCAACTATTCGTAATGTATTAGGAAAATTAGAAAAAGCAGGTTTTCTATACCAACCTTATACTTCTGCAGGTAGAATTCCTTCTGATTCTGGCTATCGTGCTTATGTTGATCAATTAATCAATATAAAAAATTCGGTTAAATTTCCTTTTAATAAATTTGTAGATTCTTCTATCAAAAATAGTTATGGTCGTTATGAAATTTTATTTCAAAAAATTACTAATATTTTAGCTGATTTAAGTGGTTGTATTGCTTTAATTACTTTACCTCAAATTGCTAGTAATATCTTATATCATTTACAGCTTTTAAGAGTTGCTGATGATAAAATTATGTTAGTTATGGTTATTGATAATTATCAAACAGAATCAATTTTACTGGAAACTAATCAATTAAAAATTCCTCATGATGATAATTTTAATGACGTTATTGATCGTGAGCTAGAAATTTTATCTAATTTTTTAAATCATAAACTTAAAGGAGAATTCATTACTAAAATTAGTAATTTAGATTGGAGTGAATTAAACGAAGATTTTTATATTTATGCTGATTTTATCAATAATTTATTAACAAAAATAAAAACAAATTATCGTCTTTCTAATGCTACTCCTATTCTTATACAGGGATTTTCTAAATTAGTACAACAACCTGAATTTTCTCATATAGAACAGGTAAAAATATTATTAAATTTGTTAGAAAAAGAACAAGATCAGCTTTTACCTTTAGTTTTTAATGTTACTGATATTGATCATTCTTCCTCGGAAGTAAATATTCGTATCGGCTCGGAAAATCCTTTAGAATCAATGCAGTTTTGTAGTCTCATTTCTGCTTATTATTATCAAGGAGAATATCCAGCAGGAAGTGTAGGCATTATTGGACCTACTCGCATGGCTTACGAAGAAACCATAGCCCTAGTTCAATCCACAGCAAATTATTTATCACAGACTTTATAACAAATAACTTAATAAAACTTAAAATAAAATTGATGTAATGGAGACAAACAAGTAGTAATCTGTTATTTAATGGTCATTTTCACAAGAATAATTTAACTTATGGCAATTCAACGTGGTTCAAAAGTAAGAATTTTACGCAAAGAATCCTACTGGTTCAGAGAAGTAGGAACTGTTGCTAGTGTTGATAAAAGCGGGATCATTTATCCTGTAATCGTTCGTTTTGATACCGTAAACTATAACGGTTTCAGTGGTAGCCCCGGTGGTGTTAATACTAACAATTTTGCTGAACATGAATTAGAAGAAGTTTCCGCCCCTGTTGCGAAAAAATAATCTAGCTTAATGTAAATCTGATAGGGCTTAATTTATGCCTGAATTACCTGAAGTAGAAACAGTGTGTCGGGGGCTAAATAAGGCAACCTCCGAACTCACTTTTATTGGTGCACAAGTTTTATTATCTCGCACTTTAGCTTATCCAGATCTTGACTCTACATTTATCGAAGCCATTAAGTCACGAAAAATTATTACATGGCATCGACGAGGTAAATATTTACTAGCTGAATTATCTCGTGGTTGGCTGGGGATACATTTACGCATGACAGGGCAATTACTATGGCTAACTCAAGATACTCCTTTACATAAACATACCCGTATTCGTTTCTTTTTTCCTGATAATCAAGAATTACGTTTTGTAGATACCAGAACTTTTGGTAAAGTTTGGTTTATTCCCGATGATGATTCCCCAGAAAATATTATTACGGGTTTACAAAAATTAGGTTATGAACCTTTTTCGGCTGATTTTTCTAATTCTTATTTACAATCAAAGTTAAGTAAAAGTCGTCGCTCCATTAAAACTATTTTACTAGACCAAAGTTTAGTCGCTGGAATCGGAAATATTTACGCAGATGAAGCTCTTTTTCAATCTAATATTCATCCTCTTACTCTTGGCTGTGATTTAACATTTTCTCAAATTTCCGCCCTCAGATTAGCTATTATTACGGTGTTAGAAAAGGCGATCGCATCTGGGGGGACAACTTTTAGTGATTTTTTACAAATAACAGGAGTCAACGGTAATTATGGCGGAATTGCCTTAGTTTATGGGCGGAAAAATCAACCTTGTCGAGTTTGCACTACATTAATTGAGAAGATAAAAATTGGTGGAAGATCGAGTCATTTTTGTCCTCAATGCCAAAGAAAAAATAAATAATAGACTTCTGGGAAAAATTGAGTATTGGGTTTTAGATATTTTTTAATTAATTCTTGTCTGAGTGAACTATTAATAATTTCTAATAGATTGAACTCAGATGTTTTCATGAAATTGTTAAAAAAAAGTTATCTAAACTATTTAAAAATATCAAGATTACTGACTTTTCATTGTTACGCCGATACCTTATTATATTTAATATAGACTTTTTTCTATTTATATTTTAAAAAATATTGAGTTTTTTCTATGATAGACTCTACTGATAATTAATTATTTCAATAAAAGAGGAAAACCTAAGTGCAAATAACAAATAAAATAAATTTTCGCAATATTCAAGGGGATGTATTTGGTGGTTTAACCGCCGCAGTAATCGCTTTGCCCATGGCTTTAGCCTTTGGTATCGCTTCTGGTGCTGGTGCATCTGCTGGTTTATGGGGTGCAGTATTAGTGGGGTTTTTCGCCGCTTTATTTGGTGGTACTCCTACTTTAATCTCAGAGCCTACAGGACCTATGACGGTGGTAATGACGGCGATAATTGCTAATGCCATCGCTACTAATCCAGAAAATGGCATGGCGGTAGCTTTTACCGTAGTCATGATGGCAGGATTATTTCAAATTTTATTCGGCTTTTTAAAGTTAGGTAAATACGTTACTATGATGCCCTATACCGTTATTTCAGGGTTTATGACGGGTATCGGTTTAATCCTAGTTATCTTGCAAATTGCGCCTTTTTTAGGTCAAGCTAATCCTAAAGGTGGGGTTATTGGTACAATTCAAAATCTTCCGAATTTGCTGTCTAATATTAATCCTCTGGAAACTGTTTTGGCGGTGGTAACAGTAGTTATTCTTTATGCTGTACCTTCTAAATATAAGCGTATTGTCCCACCTCAGTTATTAGCCTTAGTTGGTTGTACTGTAGCATCTATAGTGTTTTTTGGGGACGCTGATATTCGTCGTATTGGAGAAATTCCCACTGGTTTACCTGCTTTACAAATACCTACTTTTGAACCTAGTCAACTACGCACGATGGTATTTAATGCGTTAGTTTTAGGGATGTTAGGCTGTATTGATGCTTTATTAACTTCTGTGGTTGCTGATAGTTTAACTCGTACGGAGCATGATTCTAATAAAGAGTTAATTGGGCAAGGTTTAGGTAATTTATTCTCTGGTTTATTTGGTGGGATTGCTGGTGCTGGTGCTACTATGGGCACAGTGGTTAATATTCAAACTGGTGCAACCACGGCATTATCTGGTTTAACTCGTGCTTTTGTCTTATTTATTGTTGTAGTTTGGGCAGCACCTTTAACGGCTAGTATTCCTTTAGCGGTGTTAGCAGGTATTGCTTTTAAGGTGGGTATTAATATTATGGACTGGGGTTTCCTCAAACGAGTTCATAAAATTTCATGGAAAGCCGCCGCCATTGTTTACGGGGTAATTATTCTTACGGTTTTTGTTGATTTGATGGTTGCCGTTGGTGTGGGTGTCTTTATCGCTAACGTTTTAACTATTGATAAATTATCGGAGTTACGATCTAAATCAGTTAAAATTATTAGTACAGCAGATGATCAAATTATTCTTAATTCTGAAGAAAAACAAGTCCTAGACTTAGCCGCAGGTCGTGTGTTATACTTCCACTTAAGTGGTCCTATGATTTTTGGTGTTGCTAAAGCCATCTCCAGAGAACATAATGCGATCGCCAATTATGATGTTTTGATTATTGATTTAACAGAAGTACCTTTATTAGGGGTAACATCTTCTCTAGCCTTAGAAAATGCTATTAGAGAAGCTGTAGAGAATACTCATGATGTTATTATGGTAGGTGCAACGGGGAAAGTTAAAAATCGTCTTGAAAAATTAGGTATTGTGGGTTTGATTCCTGAATATCATTGGATGAATGACAAACTGATGGCTTTACAAGAAGGTTTAACTATTGTCAGAGAAAAAGAAAGTCAAGACTATAATGCAGGATTAACCGTTAATAATAATTAGGAGATAGAAGATAGTAGATATTGACACTCCCATGCCTGAAGGCGATGGGATTCTTGGTTCAACCACATCCCTTAAATTAACTTAATTGCTTAAATCAATCCAGAGGGGATTATGTCCCCAAGCGTATGACCCATTTCAGAGTCGGTTCGGGTATGCCCTACCCTACCTGAAAACTTCAATACTTTGTTTTCTGTGCTTGTTGCTTAGAGATTTTACCTTGAGAAGCATTCCTCTCAAGAACCCTATATCGCTAGTTTTCAAGGTTCAGTGAATCGATTAGATTCGAGGTTTTTAGACAGGTTTATCACCTTACCTGTTATACTCTAATAATAGAGTTTATTTAAGAGTATGTCAAGGACTAAAAAGATTCAATTTAATGTTAATGAAAGAGAGTATCAAAGGCTTAAAGAATATGCTGAAAGTGTAGATTTATCAATGGCAGAAGTGTTAAGAGATTACATCAAAAACCTCGCGCACCCTGAAGGGTGTCGCAATACATCCCACAGCTAAAGCAAGCACCATCCTTTTTGCGAAGTTATTGTAAGAATCATCAACTATCAACTAAACTATCAACTATTATTTAAGCTACTTCAGTTTGAGCAACTACAGGATAAACACTGACTTTTTTACGACTGGCGGTTTTATATTCAAAAGTAACAATTCCTTCTACAAGGGCAAAAAGAGTGTCATCTTTACCGATACCAACATTATTACCTGGATAGATTTTAGTACCACGTTGACGAACTAAAATATTACCAGCTTTAACAGTTTCACCACCGTAACGTTTAACGCCTAAGCGCTTAGAATTAGAATCTCTCCCGTTTCTTGTACTACCTGTACCCTTCTTATGTGCCATTAAATTATACTCCTAGTAAATTTCTTTTATTTGTTAATGTATTATGGTTAATTTTAAGCCTCAAGGGTAACTTCAGCTTCTTTGATGTCAATTTCTTTTTCAGCTAAGACATTATCACCTAAACTGATAGATTTAATCAATAAACGGCTTAATTCCTGTCTATGGCCTCTTTTTTTACGGGTTTTCTTTTTAGGTTGCATTTTATAAACGATAACCTTTTTACCCCGACGATGACCAATAATCGTACTACCTACAGTAGCACCTTCAACGTAAGGTTGTCCAATGTGAATTTGATCTTCATGATGAATTAATAATACTTTATCAATCACTAATTCACCGTCTAACTCTACATCAATTTTATCTAAATCATAAAATCTACCCGGCTCAACTTTAACTTGTTTACCGCAGATTTCAATTACTGCATAAGTCATATTAATTTCCTTTTTATTTACTGCCGTACAGGTAGCAGACTTTTATTTTTCTGCTTTATATAATGTCTTACCTGATCCGAACAAGATTTAAGACACAATCGTTAATTGTATCATGACAGTTTAAACTATGTCAATAGCTAAGGTTTTGTTTTGTCTCATGGTATTTTTTTTCAGCAACCCCAGTTAAGATTAGCCTTCTCTATAAAGAATACCTGATACCTATTAAATAACATCTGAATTAGTGGGTATTAAAAGGATTTATTAATGGAAATAATTTTTGAATTAGGATCTAAAATAGGTAGAGATAACGTAAAACAACTACCTTTATTCTCTTCTGAAATAAGGGTAATATCTCCTCCGTGAAGTCTTGCTAATTCTCTAGCAATAACTAAACCTAAACCTGTACCTCGATGGTGACGATGTAAGGGAGTATTTAATTGAAAAAAAGGTTGAAATAATTGTTGTTGATATTTCAAATTAATACCAATACCCGTATCAATAATATTAAATTTCAAATAGTTATTTTCTTGTTTTACATCTAAAGTAATTGAACCAACTTCGGTAAATTTTACCGCATTAGAGAGTAAATTTAATAATACTTGTTTGATGCGACGTTGATCTACATAACAATATTTTACATCATTAGCTATAGTTAATATTAATTGTAAATGTTCCTCGTCAGCTTTGGTTTTTATTAAAGCTAAAGATGATTCACATAACTCATTTACTAATATTTTTTCAATGACTAAATCTTCTTTTTTTGCTTCTATTTTAGATATATCTAATAAATCACTAATTAAATCTAATAAATATTTTCCTGATTGATAAATAGCATCTATATATTGATCTTGTTTTGGGTTTAAATCACCATATATTTTTTGCTGTAACATTTTAGAAAATCCTATTATAGCAACGAGAGGTGTTCTTAATTCATGATTCATATAAGATAAATATTTACTTTGATTTTCTTTACTTTTTTTTAGTTTTGCTTCTTCTTTTTGTAAGTCTTTTTCTTTATTTTCTATGGATATATGATATAAATAAATAGCTAAATATTTGGTTATTATGTTTAATACTTTTTTTGCTTCATTTTTTGAATAATAAAAAATTTCTACTTCTAATAATAAATATCCCAAGGCTTTTTTTTTAAAATTTAAAGGTAAAATATCGATATAATTTATTTGATCATACTTTTGATCTTGACTATTTAAAAAATTATTTTCTCTTTTTAAATTATCATTATTTAAACATTTTTCTTGAGATACAATAAGCTGATGATAAATCTTATGTAAATATTCTTGATATGGTGTGTTATTTTCTTTAGTATAAACAACCTTTATTTCTTCAAATTTATCTATAACTGTATCAATAATAATAAAAATATTTAGCTTCAAGTATTCAGATAACATTTCATCGCAACATTGACAAAAATAATCAATATTATCAGAAGTTTCTAATAAAGAAAGCAAATTATCATTAATTTTTCTATAATTAATCTTGTTGAAAATAAGGTTGTCTTGCATATTAAACGGAGTTTTATTAGATAAAAATAAAAGGCAATAAACAACTGTTAGAATTGTCGGCGAGAAAAGATAAAAATAGTAATGCTTAATAATAATATGATATACAAGATTGCATAGATTAAGCTACTAATTAATTCCCCAGTGTTAGGTAAAATATTGTAAACAGCTTCATTTTTTAAGTTTAATCGAGCTAAATCGGGTAAGATTAAAAACAGAATTTTAGTTATTTTTTCAATACTCGGATTCTCAGTGATTTTACCTAATTGTAACAGATCTCTACTTAAGTGTCCCATTATATACACACCAAAGCTCAAAAGAGTTGCTAAAATTGAGCTAGTAAAAACCCCAAACGTCATAGCAATAGCTGTTAATAAGGCTAATTCTAGGAAAATATAAGCCATAGCGATTAACAAACTTTGTAAAGGATAATTAATCTGCAATAAACTCATTAAAGCAAAATATATCATCGTCATGGTAGTAATTAATACCACCAATACTCCTGATAAGCCTAAATGTTTCCCGATAATAAATTCTGTGGCAGTTAGAGGTTTTGGTACTAATATTAAGACAGTTTTTTTTTCAATTTCTTTATTGATTAATCCTGTACCTACAAAAATTGCAACAATAGCACCTAAAAAACTAATAGCGCCAATACCTAAGTCTAAGAATATTTTTTCATCAGTACTAACGGCAATGGGAGGTAAAATACGGGAAGCTAAAATCAGTAACAGTACAAAAAAACCGATTACATATAAAATACGATCTCTAATTACTTCCCGAAAACCATTACTAGCGATGGCAAAAATTCGATTAATATTCATTAGTGTTTTGTATATTAAGTTAGCTAATTAGTATTTTAACCAATGAGTTACCATTAACACTAAAAGTCTTTATTTATTCCTAAATATTCATGATCAACTGAGATAATTTATAAGTATAATCTTTCATAATAAAGAATTATCTTATAAAATTTTATTGTTAAACATCTTAATTAATTAACCTAATTTGAAAATTTATTCAGTAAAAAATTAAACATTTTAAAGGATATTATCAGGTTGATAAAGGAAAGGAGGAATACTTTAGGGGTGAATTGGTTTCACCCTCTTAATAGGAATTAAAAAAAAACAGAGAATGATATTAAATAGTCTAATAAATAAATTAACTAAAAGAAAAAAACCATTAGTAATTTGATGTCTATAAACTAATTCTTTAAAACCTAATACCTAAAACCTAATACCTAATACCTAATTATTTTGATGCCATTGCCAAGCATGACTAATAATTGTCTCAATGTCTGGATATTGAGGATTCCAACCTAATATTTTTCTAGCTTTTTCACTACTTCCTACTAACATCGGCGGATCTCCAACTCTGCGCTCGCCAATTTGTATGTTAAAATCTTTTTGGGTGACTTTTTTGGCAGCTTCAATAACTTCTTTGACAGAAAAACCATTACCATTGCCTAGGTTGAAAACATCACTTTTACCGCCTTTTAAGAGGTATTCTAAACCTAATAAATGAGCGGAGGCTAAATCTTCCACATGAATATAATCACGAATACAAGTGCCATCAGGGGTAGGATAATCATCTCCTAAAATAAAAATTGAATCTCGTTTTCCTAAAGCTGTATATAATACTAAAGGAATCAAATGAGGTTCAGGATCATGATCTTCTCCAATTAAACCATCAACGGAAGCACCAGCAGCATTAAAATAACGAAAGGCGACATATTCCCAATTATAAGCCCGTTGAAAATCTGCTAACATCTTCTCTACCACTAATTTGGTATAACCATAGGTATTAATGGGATTTTGAGAGTGACTTTCGGTAATCGGAATCTCGTTAGGTATTCCATAGGTTGCACAAGTAGAGGAAAAAACAATATTTTTTACCCCCGCCGATTCCATCGCTTCCAATAGGTTAAGAGTAGAAACCACGTTATTACGATAATACTTAGCTGGATTTTCCATAGATTCCCCTACATAAGCATAGGCTGCAAAATGAATCACCGCTTCAATATTATACTCTTGAAAGATTTTAGCTAATAATTGGCGATCGCACAAGTCACCATGAATAAAATTAACATTTAATTTATCGATGATATATTGATGACCATAAACTAGATTATCGAAGACAAGAAGATCATAACCCTTACTTTTTAAAAGTTTAACAGTATGAGAACCAATATAACCAGCACCGCCTGTAATTAAAATAGTCATAATGAAAATATCTAAAATTATGTCAATAAAACTTGCTAATTATACTATAGTAATCCTCTGAGTCGCGAGAAATAATGATGTTTAATTAGTAATCAGTTATCAGCTATAGCTATCAAAAATATCGAAAATTATCACAAATAATTTAGGAAGAATATATTGTTACACACAGGAAAAGAAAGGAAAGGAAGATAAAATCCGCAAAAAAAATAAGGATAAAAGTTAAAATAGATCGTACATTAACTCTTCTTAATAGATTAACAGTAAGTGAGAGACTATAATAAATTATCTATGTCCAAATTTAGGATCAAATTTTATGATTGATATAATTATTATTGGTATTTTTATTTTCGCCTTTGCGGGTATAGGCTTTGATGTGATTCAAATTTTACCTGCGGATATTCAAAATCAAATTTCTAATATTCAAGCATTACGGTGGTTAGCGGCAGGATTTGCTTCTATTATAGGTTTAGCATTAGGTTTAGTCGCCCAAACTACATATCGTCGTTTAGAGCAAAAAATCCGTAAAACACCCATAGAAGTTATCATTACAAGAGCAATAGGTTTAGTCATCGGGTTATTATTAGCCAATTTAATGTTAGCACCAATTTTCCTCTTACCAATTCCGGGTAACTTTAGCTTCATTAAACCGATGATGGCAATTTTAGGCAGTGTGATTTTTGCCGTATTAGGAATATCTTTAGCAGATACTCATGGGCGCACTTTTTTGCGTTTAATTAATCCTAACAGTATCGAATCTATGTTAGTAGCAGAAGGTACTTTAAAACCCGTTGCTACCAAAATTCTTGATACCAGTTGCATTATTGACGGTAGAATTCAACAACTTTTATCTACTGGTTTTGTGGAAGGGCAAATTTTAGTGCCCCAGTTTATCTTACAGGAATTGCAACAATTAGCAGATGCCACAAATGATCAAAAAAGAGTCAGAGGAAGAAGAGGTTTAGATATTCTCAATCAAATGCAAGTAGAATATCCTGAAACCATTGTTATTCACCCAGCGGAGTATGAAGATATAAACACAGTTGATGCAAAACTGTTACATTTAGCCCATGACATTAACGCCATGTTAATTACCAATGATTTTAATTTAAGTAAAGTAGCGAGTTTGCAGAAAATCCTCATTCTTAATGTTAACGATTTAGCGCAAGCCGTGCGCCCGATTTATCTTCCAGGGGATTATATCGACTTAAAAATTCTTAAAAATGGCAAAGAACCAACTCAAGGTATTGGTTACTTAGAAGATGGTACAATGGTGGTGGTAGAAGACGCCAATAATCATGTTGGAGAAGAATTAAGAGTTACCGTTACTTCTGCTTTACAAACTTCAGCAGGTAGAATGATTTTTGCCAAAACCAGTGTCTCTACGGTTGCTTCTTAACTTAGTTATTAAATTCCTTAGTTTCATTGTTTCCCTTGAGTTTTTCTCTCTCGAAATGCAAATTTTCCTCCAATTGTTGTAATTCTTCTCGCCGAGTCTCTATTTCTAGGCGTATGCGAGTTAAATCTTGACTTTGAGAGGTTAACTCTTGCCTCCATTTTTCAATACGACTTTGTTCTTCAGGAATGTTAAGATTAGCGTTAGAATGTCCTTCCACTAAATACTCCCTCACTAAATTTAACACCCAGTCTTTCGCATCTCGACAACGAATTATGTGGTTATTTTCATCTAATTGTAATAAAAGCAATAATCCTTCGACAAAGGTTACTTCAGAGTCTGAATTTAAAGGTAAAAAATTTTCGTGACACAATGTCCATTGTAGTTTAGATTCTTCTACTGCAAGTAAATGTAGTTCTAAATTCCCTGACGCAATATTTCTAGTAACTTGAGCAAGATATAACATTTTACAATGAACAATTAACAGTGAACAATTAACAACGAAAAAAGTCAAGAGTAATAAATAACTAAACCCATTACTCATTACTCATTCTTTAATTATCTTAGTAAGTCAATACGTTTTTGCAGAATTTCTCCTTGAATTTTACTTTCAGTTAAGGCATTTTGTGCTGTGTCAATAATATCTTGAGGTGCTTTATTGATAAAGTTAGGATTATTTAATCTACCTTCTAAAGACTTAATTTCTCCCTCAATTTTACTGAGTTTTTTCTCTAGTTTAGTAATTAATTTCTCTAAATCAATAATACCGTCTAAGGGTATCAATATTTGAATTGTACCAACAACCGTAGCAATTGCCTTTGATACTTCTTCTGTTAAACTATCCGTGATGGTGAGGTTTTCAACTTTTGCTAACTCTTTGATATAACTTTGGGTTTGATTTAAAATTGCCCTTTCTCCTTCACTATTTGACTGTAAAATAGCGTTAACCTTCACACCCGGTTTTATTTCTGCCTCCGCGCGGAGGTTACGAATCCCCCGAATTGTCTCAAATAAAAGACTAAAACTGTTTTCTAAGTCTTCATCAATCACCGTAGTAATAATAGGAAAAGTTGAGGAAGGCAATTCTATTTTTATCCCGTTATCAGTGGAAGAATAACCAAAAATTTCTTGTTTGAAGTTGTTTAACCTGCCGAAAGTTTTTCCTCTGGATTCGGCAAATAGTAGATTTTGATAAGTAAACCATAAACCATATAATAATCCCAATAATTGTAAAAAGGGAGCTAAGAGAGGAAAATCATGAATAGCGGTGAGAATAGAAGTAATTAACTGTAAAACGACGAAAGTAATAAAAATTATCGATAATAGAGTAAAAGGTTGTTGATATTTACGAATAAATCCGCTAACTTGATCTGGGAATAGATTAACAACTTGATTACCTAATTTAATAATTTTACCATCCTCACTTTCATTTATGGTCATCAAAGGAGTATTGACAAGAGGAGATAAATTGATTAATTCGTCAACTTCAGGAAAAGATTGTAAGGCTAAACTATCATTGTGATTTTGGGTTAAAGTGTGCCAAATTTCTTCGGTGATATGAGGCATAAAAGGATGTAAAAGTTTTAATATACCTTCTAATACATAAGCCAAAGTTTGTTGCGCTACCACACGAGAAGAAGATTCTCCTTTTATCCATAAACGAGTTTTTACTAATTCGATGTAAGAGTCGCAAAAATCACCCCAGATAAATTCATATAATCCTTTTGCCGCTTCTCCTAATCCATAATTCTCGATATTTTCTCTTGTTTGTTTGATAACTTGGTTAAATCTTGAAAGTATCCACCTATCGGATAATTCTAACTGCTGTAAATTCGGATAACTTAACTGTTGGGGTGTTTTACCTTCTAAATTCATCAACACAAAACGGGCAGCATTCCATAATTTATTGGCAAAATTACGACTAGCTTCCACAGATTCCGACTCATCAGTTTCTCGATTATATTGTAAACTAATATCTTGCCCCGCCCCTGCCACTTCACGAATTAAAGTATATCTTAGGGCATCTGTACCGTATTTATTGCTTAATAATAAAGGATCAATACCATTATTGGCGGATTTTGACATTTTTTTGCCGTTTTCATCCCTTACCAAGCCGTGAATATAAACATCTTTAAAAGGCATTTTATCAGTAAAGTGACCTGACATCATCGTCATTCGGGCTACCCAAAAAAAGATAATATCAAATCCTGTTACTAAAGTTGTGTTAGGATAATATCTAGCTAAATCATCGGTATCATTGGGCCAACCCATAGTAGAAAAAGGCCATAATCCAGAAGAAAACCATGTATCAAGCACATCTGGATCTTGAGCTATGATTATATCTTCTCCGTATTTCTCAACGGCTTTGTCCCTCGCAGAAATTTCATCAAATGCTACAACAAAAGGAGTCTCATCGGTAATTTCTCCTCCAGTTTTACTAATAATATACCAAGCAGGAATTTGATGTCCCCACCAAAGTTGACGAGAAATGCACCAATCTTGAATTTTTACTAGCCAATCTCGATAGACTTTTTGCCATCTTTCAGGTATAAAATGAGGAGAGTGGTTATTATCTAATTCTTGTAAAGCATTTTTGGCTAAAGGTTCAATTTTCACATACCATTGAGTAGAAATAAGAGGCTCAACAGGTACTTTTCCTCGATCACTATAAGGTACACTATGACGATAGGGCTCAACTTTGACTAAAAATTGTTCATCATTAAGACGATTAACAACATTTTTCCGTGCTTCAAATCTATCTTGCCCTTGAAATTCACCACCGTTTTCGTTAATCGTACCGTCTTTGTTTAAAATATTGATAAAAGGTAGATCATGACGCTTACCCATCTGAAAATCGTTAGGATCATGTGCTGGTGTTATTTTAACACATCCTGTGCCGAAAGTTGGATCTACAAATTCATCGGCGATAATGGGAATTTCTCTAAAAGTGATGGGTAAAATAAGGGTTTTACCGATAAGATGTTGATAACGCTCATCATTAGGGTTAACAGCTACGGCGGTGTCTCCTAACATGGTTTCGGGGCGTGTGGTAGCCACTTCTAAGTATTCATCGCCTTCTGTCAATGGATAACGCAAATGCCATAAATTACCGTCAACTTCTTTATTTTCTACCTCCAAATCAGATACGGCGGATTGAGATTCTGGACACCAGTTAACCATATACTTTCCTCTATAGATTAACCCTTCTTCATATAGTTTAATGAAGGCACTTTTAACGGCAGTGCATAAATTTTCATCAAGGGTGAATCTTTCTCTACTCCAATCTGCGGATAAACCTAACCTTTGTAGTTGGTTAACAATGGCGCCTCCCGATTCTTCTCTCCATTGCCAAGCCTTCTCTAAAAATTTCTCTCTCCCTAAGTCGTAACGAGTCTTACCTTCTTCTTTGAGTTGCTTTTCAATAATTGTCTGTACCGCAATACTAGCATGATCTGTACCGGGTAAACAAAGGGTATTTTTCCCTGTCATGCGATGGTAACGAATTAAGGTATCAATGAGGGATGTATTAAAAGCGTGTCCCATGTGCAACTTTCCTGTAACGTTAGGAGGAGGAATGACAATAGCATAAGCCTCTCCCTCATTATCTGGATTAGCTTTAAAGGTTTCGTTTTGTCGCCAAAATTCCTGCCATTTAGCTTCGGTGGTTTGAGGTTCGTAAGTTGGAGGTAATATAGGGTGAGAATCAGTCATAAAATAAGAATTTATATAAGTTTTAATATTAATGTTTTTCTCATTATCAGTTATTCCCTCTCAATTATCAACTGTCATGGTAATTCATCAATTTTTCAAGGTTTTTATACTTCCTTCAAATATTAAGAACCATCAGTTGGTATGATTTATTAAGAATTATTTAATATTTATAAAAGTCAGTATTCCTATATATAGTTAATATCATGATTAATCACCAAAAATTAAGTTTATGGATTAGTATAAAAAAATTATTGCTTTTAGTGAGTATTATTTCTTCTCCTCCTGTTTTTGCTCAAAGTCTTGATTCTAATCATAATATAGATTCGGTTTCTTCAAGTTTCATAAATAAATTATCTAATCTTCACGCTTCATTACCTGTTAACTCTGTTTCAGAGAAAGAGATTAATCAAATGGTAGAAGAATTACAAGATTTAATCTATCGAGTAGAAAGTACTTTAATTACGGTGGAAGCTAAACAAGTAAAATATGATGCACCGATGACGACGGTGGCAGATTATGTTTTAAAAAATCCTGCTAAGTCTAACTCTCGGAATAATGAAAGCAAGAGTATTAATCGTTATAGTAATAATTCCGCTTCAAAAGCCATCGCCAATGGTAAACAAGTATTACAAGATTTCCCGATTTTAGCCCGACAAAATTATAGTCAAGCAAGACAAATGTGGCTAGAAGCTCGTCGTAGTCTATGGGATAACTACCCTGTGGATAGTCATTTTGCGCAACCAGAAGTCAGAGCTATGTGGGTTGATCGAGGTACAATTGTTAAGGCAAAGTCAAAAGAAGATCTTAAACCGTTATTTGATCGTATGGCAGAAGCGGGAATTAATACCATCTTTTTTGAAACTATTAACTCTAGTTATCCTATTTATCCTAGTGGAGTTGCACCAGCTCAAAACCCCATGACGAAAGGATGGGACCCCCTTCAAGCATCCATTGAGTTAGCCCATGAAAGAGGCATGGAATTACACGCTTGGGTATGGATTTTTGCGGCGGCTAATCAAGGACATAATCGTATTTTAGGGCAACCTGAGAATTATTTAGGTCCTGTTTTATCTCGTAATCCAAGTTGGGTACTAAAAGATCAAAATGGTCATGTTTTTAATCGTACTCCGGGGTTTAAAAAAGCATTTTATGATCCTGCTAATCCTGAAGTTAGAAGCTATTTATTAGCTTTGTTAGATGAAATTGCCACTAATTATGATGTAGATGGTATTCAATTAGATTATATTCGTTATCCTTTTCAAGATAAAATTACTAGGCAAAATTTTGGTTATACCGATGTTAGTCGCAGTTTATTTAAACAAACCTATGGTATTGATCCTAAAACCATTAAACCATCTTCTCCTGCTTGGAAACAATGGACAAATTTTCGGATTCAACAAATTAATAGTTTTGTCGCAGAAAGTTCTCAACGGCTTAAAAGTAAACGTCCTGATTTAGTTGTCTCTACGGCTGTATTTCCTATGGAACGTCTTGAACGTTTATCTACTTTACAACAACATTGGGAAGAATGGATTTATAGCGAATGGGTGGATATGATGGTATTAATGACTTATGCTTTAGATACGGGTAGTTTTGAAGATCGCACTAAAGCTGTTTTCGCCTTCTCTCAAAAAAATCCTAGTTTAATTATCCCCGGTATTCGTTTATTAAACGTTCCTAATGCCGAAACTTTTGACCAAATGCAGTCTATTCGTAATATGCCTTCTGGTGGTTTTGCTTTATTTGCTGCGGAAAATTTTAATTCTGGTTTAGGGGTTATGTTTAAACAAACTCAAGGTAATTCTATTGAAACTCAAGAGCCGACTCCCCATCGTCAACCTTTTGAAAGTGCGTTTTCTCGTTATCAGGCTTTACTTAAAGAGTGGAATTTTCTCTTAATCAATCATCAAATTACCATGGATTCTCCTTCTCTTAAAGAGTGGGCAACCCAAGCTGATCAATTAGGCGATCGCCTAAAACAGTTAGCACAAAACCCATCCCCTAATAATTTGCTTATAGCACAAAAAGAATTATCATCACTAAAAGCAAAACTACCTAGATATTTAGCCAAACATCAACAGAAAAATGCTTTACAAGTGGAAACTTGGAATAATCGACTAATGACGTTAGAAAACTTACTTCAATACGGAGAAAGAACTATTATTGCTAATTTAGGAAATCCTCAGAAAATAACCACGAATAGATAAAGTATCCATTAAAAAAATTTAATCTTGTTAATAATCCATGTCTTGATTTCCGTATTTATACTGAGTATAATTAAGTAACTCTACTATACCTTGATGGAATTTTAATTAATATACTGAAGAGAGATGAATGATGTTAACTATTATGATAAAGTCATGAAAAATCAATCCTCTTCTTCCTCTTCTTCTGAGTTTCATAACCAAGATGAACAATTAAAATCTTCTTTACAAAAAGTTTTAGATTCTCAGAAAAACAATTTAACTGAAGAAGAGTTGGATAAAATTCATTATTTTTATTTGCTGATTATTGAAGATGGAAATAATCAAAGAATTATCTATTTAAAAGATGAAATTTATGAAATTGGTCGTCGTCATGATGCAGAAATTGTCATTCATGATCCATCAGTTTCTCGACATCATGCTACTATTGTAAAAGAATATAACCAAGAAGAAAATCTATTTTTTTATAAAATTTTTGACGGAAATTTATCAGGTAATCTGAGTACTAATGGTTTAATTATAAATGATAAAAAATATGATAATAAATATTTAGAGCATGGAGATTTAATCAAATTTAGTGATGGTGCGAAAGGGCGATATTTTGTTATTGATAAAAATTCAAAAAATACTGATATTTTTAATCTTATTGACGGTGAAAAAATTTCAGATAAAGAAGATAAAAAAGAATCTTATGATAAACTAACTTTAACAAAAGATAACTATAATATTGATAAAATTTATTTAGATAAAGATAATATTATTGACTATATTTCTAAACTTAGCTCTTTTGCTGAACTTAGTCCATATCCTATTATTGAAATTAATTTACAAGGAAAGTTAACTTATTATAACCAAGCAGCAAGTTTATGTTTTCCTAACTTAATCGAAGAAAAAATGACTCATGTAGTGTTATCTAACTTACTAAAAGCGGAGCATAAAATACAAGGTAATTTATTTGTTAGAGAAGTACATTATCAGAATAAAATTTTTGAGCAATATATTCATTATTTACCAGAATTAAAACTGATTAGAAGTTACTTATTTGATTTTACTGAGCGCAAACAAATAGAAGCAAAATTTAAAGATAGTGAAGCAAAATATCGAGCTGTTATTGAACAAATTTCTGAAGGAATTTTCTTATTTACCGCTGATGATTTTATGATTATTGAAGCAAATATTGCCACTACAAAAATTCTTAAATATTCTTTAGGGGAATTAATCCATAAAAATATAGAAGACTTATTAGCTAATAAACATCCAGAATTTAAGCATAAATTAACACAACTAAAAGAAAAAAAAATTAGTTTTAAAAAAGAATTAAAATTAAAGGTAAAACGATGTGAACCTGTAGATGTTGAGTTAAGTGTAAGTTTAATTAACTATCAAAATAAATTAGTTTTTTGTGCTGTTTTTAGTAATATTAGTGATCGAAAAAAATTAGAAAATAAACTAAAATATCAGGCTTATCATGACAGTTTAACTGGTTTATATAAACGTAATTTTTTTATTAATTGCCTATCTCAAACCATAGCTAATGCTAAAAGAAAAAATATTCTAGTGGCGATTCTCTTTTTTGATGTAGATTATTTTAAACAAATTAACGATAATCATGGTCATGATATTGGAGATTGTTTACTAAAACAGTTTTCTCGACGACTGAAACATTGTCTTCGGGAAAGTGATTGTCTGGCAAGGTGGGGAGGAGATGAATTTATCGCTTTATTACCCGATATTGCCTCTAAAGATGATTTAATTGTCATCATTGATCGTATTATTAAATCTGTCACAAATCCTTTTGTTTGTCATGGTGTTACGGTTCAAACTTCTACCAGTATTGGGGTTGCCATTTACCCTCATCACGGTGAAGATATTGACTCTTTAATTAAAAAAGCAGATCAAGCCTTATATATTACCAAAGCTAACGGTAGAAATGGTTACACTATTTGTCACTTTGAATAAGATAATACAAAATAGAGACGTAAGATATTACGCCCCTATAAAGTTAATTGTTTATTAGAACTCTTGCAAAATAAAAAGTAAAATCTATTTTAGGATGGAAAACGTTAATTTCTTAACTCATTACTCATTACTCATTACTCATTACTCCACTTCTGCAAGAAGTCTATTGTTATTGGACTTTTTCTCTTTGCCAATTAGAAATATTACCAATGGTATAGGTATTTTTAGTTACTCTTTTATCACTACCTAAATATTGACTATAAGTACCAACAGCATCAACTTTTACTTTAGAATTACCAGAGCTAGAATCCCATGATTTAATCCACATAGAACCTTTAAAGTTACCGTTAGTATTACCGCCACCATTAACACTACCAACGGCAGCAGGTGCATGAACAAAGGCTTTCACTGTACCAGTACCGTTAAAATGAGCTTGTAAAGTAGGACATTGACTGCCGACGGCTAAAGAGCCACAACCATATTTAGTTTTATTACCTTGAGTGTAAGTATTTCCATATATTTGTAAGTTAGCAGATGTATTCACCGCACTAGGATTGATGTCTGGATTACCGCTTAAATTAATATTACCTCTAACATAAAAAATTACTTTTGCGTTATCTTTAATGGTTACATTACTACCGCCATTAATATCTAAATTGTCAATTAAATAATGATAATAACCTTTAGCGTCTGGAGCATCTCCTTGACTTGCAGGAATAGCTGGAACTGCTGGAGTTATTAAGTCACCTTTTTTACTATAAACTGCTTCTTTAGCTGGAACTGCTGGTGTACCATTTCGAGGAAAAGTCATTCCAGAGACAGATCCCTCAACAGTATAGTATGAAGACGGTAAATTCGGCGTATCTGGCATAGCTTCAGAAGAAACACTAATAGATTGATCATCTTCATCATAAAGATTACCTTCATCAGGAGCACCTGTTATTTGGCTTAATGTTTTACAAGAAAATATTTTAATATCACCATTAACTTTATCTCTTGCCCAGTCGTTACCGACATCCGTAATCCAAAGCCCAGGAACTTCTTTTGTATTATCAGCCGCAGTAGAACCTCCTAAACTAGCATCAAATTCTACTTTAATTCGTGCCATAGAGCCGTTATTACCACCAACTTTGCCTAAAATAGCTAAAGTACCAATTCCGTCATTGTTACCATAACTAATAAGTTGATATTGACGTTTATCATCTAATGAAACCCAACCTTGAGGAGTTCCACTATCTTGGGTGGTGTCTCCCATAGTATTATTATCTGGTATGCCTAAAACTTGTGCTTGTAAGCTATCAATTACTTGTTGTGCTTTAGAGTTAGTTCCTTGATTACTATTACAGCTTGTCTGAGTTGATGCGGAATCGGCAAGTTCATTTAAGTTACCGTCTAGTTTATCAGCTCCATCATTTACGATTTCTTGCCATTGTTCTTTATTTAATGCTAGAGCTAAACGAGGTTCTTGGATAAATAAACCTTGAATGCGTGAAATACCTGTTTCTGCTACCGCAATGGCTTGTTTTGTTTGTTCATCAGCGATAGTATTAGTTTTTTCACTGTTTGCTTTTGCCATAGCTAAACCTGCTGCGCCAATAACCATCATCCCCATAACCGTTGCTACTACGAGGGTTGTTCCTTTTTGACTATGTTTATTAAGTGCAAAAAGTCCATAAAGAAATTTAGTACCAAAAGATTTTTTATTAC
Organism: Cyanobacteria bacterium CG_2015-22_32_23; assembly: GCA_009993045.1. GTDB lineage: Bacteria > Cyanobacteriota > Cyanobacteriia > Cyanobacteriales > Cyanobacteriaceae > Geminocystis. The sequence goes on along the minus strand of JAACUG010000043.1, from coordinate 1,849 downwards.
TAATTTGATTATTGTTGAACATGGTCTTATCCTCTTTTATTCAGTCATGGTGAAGGCAAATAAAATTATAATTACAGTCTTTAGATCACTTTATTTATCTATCTTTTATTGTTACCTAAAATACTGTTTTTCTCCATGTAGTAATTACTGAACTTTTATATAAAAATTTGATAAAACTCCTTATATATACTGAGAAACAAGATTTTTTATCCTAATAAAGAGGCTTAATTTTTAACTGTTTTTTTTGTTGGTATGATTCTTGAGTTAAATCCATTAATAATTGTGAATAATATCCTTCTTTCAATGAAGGTTGTAAATTAATATTGGTGTCAATAGAATTGACTAATTGATCAACAACTCTAATAAAAGGTGCTAATCTACCATCAGTGTAAACTTGAGGAAAAGCTAATCTTTTTGGTATTTCTACCTCTGTTAATGGTTTATCTCCATCAGAAGCGTATAATTTAAAACCATGGACATAATCTTTAAGATTGCTACTTCCTAATACTAACGTGCCTTTTTCCCCGTAAATTTCTAACCAATGTCCTCTTCCTTGATAAGTTACAGAACTTAGGTTAATTTGTACTGGTGTACCTGTTTTTAATTCAAGGGTGATTAAACAAGTATCATCTGCTGTAACAGGTTTGAGTTGGTTATTAGACAAAGGATCTGGCCGTTGGGCGATGGCACAACTTAAATGACCGGAAACCGTATCTACTTCACCGAATAACCAATGAATATAATCGAAAACATGAGAACCAAACGCACCTAATGCACCTCCGCCTTTTTCCTTGACAGAATACCAATTCCATGATCTATTAGGATTAGCACGAGAAGGCACTAACCAATCTATTTTTATCAGTCGAATATTACCAACATAATCTTGTTCTAAATATTCTTTTAATAGTTGCCAAGCAGGAATAAAACGAAATTCAAAATCAGCAATGGCAATCTTACCTTTTTCTTGAGCTAATTGGTCTAATTTTTTTGTCTCATGAGCATTAAGATTAAGAGGTTTTTCCATGAGAATATGTTTATTATTTTCCATGGCAATTTTCCCCATTTCATAATGTAAAAAAGGCGGTGTTGAGATACTAACCACATCAACATCAGACAAAGAGCAAATTTCTTCTAAATTATCACCACCATAAGGAATATTATACTCTTGGGCGATCGCTCTTGCTTGATCTAAATTGCGATGATAAATAGCAGTAACTTCTGTGGAAGGATGAATTTGAAATGCTGGTAAATGAATTTGTTTACCAAAACCAGTGCCAACAATGGCAACACCTATTTTTTTTTTCTTATTCATTGTTATTGTTGATTATAAATAGATTTATTCAATGTAGTTACATGGATATAGTGATAACGGTAGAGGAATTGAGTATCCACTATAAGCTAATACACTACCGTCTGGATTGTACCAAGTAGAGGGGTGAGCGAAAAAATAGTTGGGAAATATAGCTTTGAACATTGGGCAAAGGGCAAAGGGCAAAGGGCAAAGGGCAATGGGCAATGGGCAATGGGCAAAGGGCAAAGGGCAAAGGGCAATGGGCAATGGGCAATGGGCAATGGGCAATGGGCAATGGGCAATGGGCAATGGGCAATGGGCAATGGGCAATGGGCAAAGATAATATGATATAAATTAAATATAGCGTTTTTCATTGTTACGAGGTACAAAAACAAAATGAAAATTTACCTGATTAAAGGATTTTATCCTACCTCATAAGGGTAGAAATTGCTATAGTTATTTTACTTTTCCTTCTTACTTTTTCCTTCATTATGGCAAATTATAAAGACCAATTCATTTGGCAAAAAGCTAAAAATTTAGCCGTTATTATTTATAGAT
>JAACUG010000042.1 GCA_009993045.1 Cyanobacteria bacterium CG_2015-22_32_23 | reverse complement strand
CACAACTTGCCACAAAATAAGCACCTGTCCAAAAATAAGGTTTACTGTAGAAATACTTACTAGCTAACTCAGGAAAATCTCGTCTAATCAAACGACTGCTAACTGTTTTCAGATTAGCAATTAACTTAGACAATGATATATCAGGCTTGTAATCAATCAGTAAATGTACATGATCTGACTCTCCATTAAACTCAACCAAATTGCATTCCCACTTAATTAAGGTGTCTGTAAAGATTTCTTTTAACCTCAATAATACTTTTTCTGAGATTGCTTTTTTACGATATTTTGTGACTAACACAACATGAGCGGTAAGTTTATATACAGACCTAAAACCTTTATTATAATTAGTTGACATTCTTAATCGTTAAATATATAATCAAAGTGTAGCAAATAATTAGCTGTTAGACAAGTGATTACATTAACGTATCAGTACAAGTTAAAACTAAATAAACAGCAAGCTCAAGAAGTCGAAAGAACTTTAGAAGTATGTCGTTGTGTTTACAATTTTGCTCTATCTGAACGTAAGCATTGGCTAAAAAGCCGTAAATCACCCGTTAATAGTTGTTCAATCCATTCTGAATACATAATTCCAGCTAATAGCCCTTATCCTAATTACAATAATCAAGCAAAAAAATTAACCATTGCTAAAAAGTCTAATCCTAACTTAAAATCTGTTAATGCCCAGGTATTACAGCAGACCTTGAAAACCTTAGATAAAGCCTTTTCTGATATGAAAGCTAAAGGTTATGGTTTTCCTAGATTTAAGAAACAGATGAAAAGTTTTGTCTTTCCTGCAATGCTAAAAAATTGTTTAGCTAAAGGTAAGGTTAAATTACCTCAATTGGGTTGGTTAAAGATAAAACAATCTAGGGATTATCCTACTGGTTTTGAGCCTAAACAAGCCCGTATTGTTAAAAAAGCAACAGGTTATTATTTAATGATTGCTTTTCAGTCTCAAGAATCATGCCCCGATGCACCTGTGGGAAAAGTAAGTTTAGGTCTGGACGCTGGAATTGAATCGTTCGTAGCTACAAACACGGGAGAATTAATCAAAGCACCAAAGTTTTTGTTACAGGCACAGAGTAAGTTGAAATTACTACAAAGACGTTTAAAACATAAAACTAAGGGCTCTCACAATTGGTTAAAACTCCAAAAGAAAATAGCAAAACTTCATGAAAAAGTAGCTAACACTCGCCGTGACTGGCACTTCAAGTTAGCAAATTATCTTTGTGACTTAACTGATAACATCTTTGTTGAAGATATAAATTTTATTTCTTGGAGTCGTGGGATTGTCAGAAAGCAATCTTTAGATTCTGGCATAGGGCAATTTATTAACGAGATTTTACCTTATGTGTGCTGGAAACGAAGTAAAATATATCTAAAAGTTAACAAAGATGGTACGTCTCAGGAATGCAGTAACTGTGGTAATCATACTGGCAAAAAGCAATTAAGTGAAAGAATACATAATTGTCAGTATTGCGGTTATACAGCGCCAAGAGACGTAGTAAGTGCAGAGGTAATAAAGAATAGGGGATTAATTGCAGTCGGACAGCCTGTGAATCAAAATGCTTGTGGAGACGTACTGACAGGGCTTTTACAAAGTAATTTGTCTGAGCTAGTTAAGTGTCTGTGAATCAAGAATCGCCCGTTACAATGCGATAGCATTTAGCGGGTGAGTGTCAATAACTAAACAACGTTCTAAACTGTTCAGTTTTTGCTCAATAAAAGATAAATTATAGTCTTGGGGTTGTTTAATTTCGTATAGATGAATAAAACCCTCCGCTACATGGGGAGAAATTTGTTGTAAAAATTCACTCATTCTTTCTATTATATGATCAGGCACTTGACGATGGCGCTGACTATTCCATTTTTGAGCGATTTTGACATCTAAATTGAGATACCATCCTAACCAATCAATTTTACCGATTTGCTTCTCTATTTTTGACAATAAATCCATTCTCCATGCCCTTTGAGCGTTGGTAGCATCATAAATTATAGGAGTATCGGAATTAAGAGCAATCTCAATTTGCTTAATAACTTCCTCTTCAATTTCTGCCCAATTTCCCTGTATTATTTCATCTCCATAAAGTTGCTTTCTGATAGTATCCGTAGAGATAATATGATAATTACCAGTTGTGGCTAAAAGTTGAGCAAATGTTGATTTACCAGCTCCCGAAATACCAATTAAAAAGTGACATAACATAATAAATTATAAATTCAAGATTGTCTGATTAAGAGTATGAAAAGGATTACTGTTAGGCAGTTTGGTAATTAATTTTAAAATATCTGACATTGATTTTGTTAATTTTTCTTGTTGTTTAATATCTTCTACTCCTTGTAATTGGTGAATATGATTATTTCGTTCAGAAGCATATTTGTCAATAAAATTAACACTATTTAATAATTTAGAAAACTCATTGTCATAGTTAATTATGTCCATCATCATAGGACGATTAAGATAACTAAAATTAACATAATTATTTTGTAAAGTTTTAAATAGTTTTCCTTGATCAAATATTTTAACTTTATCAATAATCGCTGATTCCACTGACTTCCATTTAGTCTTTTCCCACTGAGATTTAGCTAAAAATTTTCGTCTCATAAAGTATTGCAATAAATTTTCTTGAAAAGCAAATAGCCAAATTAAAAAATCGGAATATTCTTTTTGTTCTAATTTAATACAGGCTTTAAAATAAACTTCTTTTAATAAAGCACAAACATTATTTTGTCTTAAAGACGTAATATCTGTAGCAAAATCCTTAATCTCGTCTTCTTGATAATTAGAAATTTGACTATAGGCTAGATTAAAATTAAAAGCTAATCTATGCTTTCCATAAATTAATAAATCCTTGAGTTTTTTTGTCAATAAAGAGCTATTTTCTAAGGTCAATAATGCACCACTGTAATTATAATTATTGATCTGTTCAGTTATTATTTTCTGATCAAATTCTTGTTTTAAACTATTGACATTAGTCGTAAAAACATGATCTTGTCCAGTTTTAATTGTATCAGGATTACGAACTTGCCAAACATTACTATAAGGTGCATAACCAGCACTTTGAAGGATTACCCACGATGATTTCATCACTGGTGTGCCAGAGGAAGCATTAAATGCAAAAGTATCTCCTTCTTGCCAATCTTTTTCCGCTGTATTTAAACCTTTTTTAGCTTCATTAATTGCCTCAGATAAGTTAATCGGGTCGATAGATAATAATTGATTTACTTTAATTAGTTCAACTTTTAAAAGAGAAAATTCCTGTTGTAAACATTCTTTTGTTAATTCTGCTTGAGTTTCTAAATCTTGAGTATAAAGCAAAATACTTTTTTTGATTTCTTCTTTTTGGTCTAACAAATATTTTGTTAAAGTAAGAATTGAGCCATTTTTTTTATTCTTATCAGAATAAGGGTCTTGTGTTCCAACGAAAGATATTAAGATTGTTGTCATAACTTTATTGTTTATAAAAGTATATAAAAAGGTTAACATTACAAAACAAAACTACCAAAGACGTTGAAATTCACTGCTATTTGAGCCTAAATATTGTAAAAAATCTTTGGTTTTTTGGCTATTATCAGGAAAAATAGTTAGTAATTCTACATACTCTCTAGTTATTTTTACACCTTTTTCTGTCGTAATTTTGCGGGGATACATCCGATGCCATATTCTGCCAATTTGTCCCATTTTTCCTGTTAATATTGATCGTTGAATGGTTCGATCTTGTTTATATTCTTCATGGAAAAAGTAAATAGCCTCACTATCTTCTTTATCCTCTGCAATTCTTCCCCATACTTGCACGTTATTCTTTTTAAAGGCTTCTCGCCAATTTGTACCGTTGGGGTTTAATTGTTCTTTACTTACTTTTGTTACCCAGTTTTTTATATTATTATGAACTGCATCAAGAAAAGCCGTAATATCAGCTAATTCATTGACACAGATATGTAAGGCGGTGGAAGATTTCAAAAATTCCCAATGACAACCAATCATCGGTTTATTACCATTTTCTAAATAGTCAGGAAAAAAGATACGATGATCTACTCTACGCCATGATTTCCCAAAACCTCCTAATAATAAACTAAATTGTAGTAAATTTTTGAGGAATCTTTCAAGATTTTGTTTGCGTTTATCGGTAACTTTTCCCATTGCCACAATATCCAGTTTGCCTTGATTTAACTCATAAATAGGTATATCAAAAGGATTTTGATTAGGTGTATAGGTGAAATCATCCAATTCTAAATCAATAGAATCAAATACTATACCCAATTCTCCTACCACTGCACCATTCCTTCCTGCAAATCCACCCCATAATTTTTTAGTAATTCTTTCTGCTGTATCTGCATCGGTGACACCTCCTAGTAATCGCAAAGTATGTCCTCGTAAAGAGGCTTTAAACATATTTGCCCGAAATTCTCCTTCTTTATTGATTAATTGGGAAGCTAATCCTTGTCCTTTTAAGTTTACACTGACAATGGAGTTTAATTGAGTTCGATCTAGTTTTACTTGTCCATAACCTGCACTTACTCTTGTACCTAATCCTTGGGCGATCGCTTTTTCCCATATCCGCCAAATCTTTTCCCATTCTTCAGTACTTAATTTTTCTTTACTGGAAATACCAAAAGTTAACTCAGGTTGATAAAGAGAAATTTGAATAAATGCTGAATGATTACCTCCACTTTTTAACTGCCAATCTTCTTGAGGATGAACTACATCAACTATATCTTGATTACTCCAATCAGCGTCAGGATAGCCACCATGAAACCTTAAAATACCGGGGTGACTTTCTCCCTCACTTTCATAACCACAATATCTTTCTCTTTTACTTCTAGGACAACTACGCCAGAAAGCACCTTTCATACTAGAACCAGGGAAGTAGGGAAAACCTTTTGCACCAATAACAGGACGAATTACACCCTCATCTTGCCCACTATTAGTAATAAATCTCCATGTAATTTGATAGGATTTAGTTTCTACTTTAGAACTAAATTGATAATCCTGAGAATCAGCAACTGCTTCTACCCATTCATCCGCCCAGTTTTCTGCATCTTGTATTTCTGCTTTTGGTATTAATCTTTGAATTTGGCTTCTACTTTGAATTTGACTTCTAAACATTAACGGTACGCGCTCATAAGCATCTTTCATGATTTTTCCTCTGAATTTAATTGTTTTTATTGCACTGGAGTTAAATCTCTTTTATAAGAAAGATTTTTTGTCAATACTTTAAGATTCTTGTTCAATAACTCTCTTGATTTGAGTTAATAAAATGGGTAAATTTTCTGTTACTGTTTGCCAGACAATATTATGATTAATACCAAAATAAACATGAACTAAACGATTACGCATTCCGATCATATCTTTCCAAGCAATATCAGGATAACGACTTTGACATTCTTTAGAAATATTATTAGCTGCTTCTCCGATAATTTCTAATTCTTTAATGAGGGCTAAAGTTAACATTCTGTTATGTTATAAGTCTTCTTTAGTTTTATTTTCTATAAATTGTAAAGCCTCCAGACTTGCATCATGAATATGTTTTAATCTAGATAAATTGTCTTGTATTGTCATATTGAATTATTGCCTCCTTTATGACTTTATCTCGAAAATAAGGGCTTAATTCTTCAGCCGTTCTTAAGTCAATTTTTCGACCATTAAATAAATTTGATAATGTTCTTTCCATTTCTGCTAATTTAAAAAATGTAGGAATATAATTAGCATTAAATTCGACTAGAAAATCAATATCACTTTCATTAGTAAAATCATCTCTTAAAACCGAACCAAATAAAGATAATTTACTAATTAAATTAGTTTCACAAAATTTATTTAATTCCGTTTCAGGTATTTTAATCGGCAATAATAATGTATTTGTTTCCATTTTTTCATTCTTTAACTAACTTTAATATTCCCAAATCTGTTATTACTTATATCTTTGTGTCCACCACACCATTGACTCTGTTAATTGAGTTAGAACTGCGATCGCCACTTTTCGTTGTTGTTGATCAAAATTCCATAATTTATCTGCCATAGCTTGAATTTGTTTCGTATCATTCGGACTTACTTGATCGTTGGGTAAATTCACCCCAGCTTTTTTCATAATACCAACTAAAGCAATCCATGTATCACGCCAATAATCAGCTTTAGTTTGTTCTCCACGGCTACCCTGCAACCGTAATTGCTCACCCCAAAATCGCTCTAAGCCATAGGCTACAGTCATACGCATTTTATAACCCTGATTTAGCGCATCCGTGCCTTTATATTTCAAAACTAAATCATGCGCCGCTTGATCCAAATTGTACGATTCCCAAGCCATAATAATAAATCTCCTTGTTTAAAATACTTGTTTACTTGTCTTTCTCCCTTCTCCTGCAGGGGTTGGGGGTGAGGTTTCTAAATTCCTTTAATTTCGATGGCACAATGACCAAAACCAATGGATTCTAAACCTCCTAAATAAATCTCTCCCTTGGTAGAATCATCTCCGAAAGGTTGCCATTTTGTTTCTTGATTATCCTTGAGAGCAACAGGAAAAATTAACTGAGTACCTTCTGGCAACGCCTCAGTATTGAAGAAAGCACCCTTAACCGCTTTTTTTTCATTTTCTTCTAACCTAACCCGACTTTGACGGTATAAAGCCATATCATGAATCATGGCAATTTCATCATCAGCTACCACCACCGCAGGTAATTCTTCCCCGAAAGGAAACCACGCCGATAAATCTTTGTTAGGGTGATCAATAGTTAAAAATCCAAAGTTGAAAAATAAAGTAGGTTTTCTTTCTACTTGTAAAGGTTTTAATACTGATGAACCGCTATAAATTTTCGGAATATCGGCAGTGATTCCTGTTATTCTTTTATAGCGTTTTAATAAACGAGGACAACTAACCCAGACTACGGGTTGCCCCGGACAAAATACTGGTAGCCATATCACAGAAGCATACTCAAATTTAACCAAAGATTCTGTGGTAGCATCAGTAACACCATTATCGGCATCATGACCATACCATAAATTACTGTTATTTTTCCCTTTAATCAAAAACATTTCAGATCGAAAACGTCCCCGAATTGAGCTACCCTGTATAATGCCCGTTTGAGTGAATTGATCTCGAAAAATTAGGTTTAAGTTACCGCTTTCTTCTCCTGCGGTTGCGCCAACGTGAACAGGTGCAAGGGTTTCGATGATACCGTAAGCCTTTTTATACATTTTTAATTAACTCCATTAATTTCTAAAGGTAAACATAAACTACTACCTAATCGTTTCAGAGGGTAGCCTTCATTGGGAAACCAGTCATCTTGCCATTCCCACCATGATTTATTTAAGGATTCAGATAACACATATACACTACCAGCACTGACTCCATAACGACCTCTGCCCATACTACCAGCTGATCGATAACGATAAGGTATTGGTTTATCCGTTAGTATCTTATCAATGGTAGGAAAAGAAGAATCTTGAGGATAACGGTGAGATAGTCGATTTGAACCCCATACTGCCGAAGTAATCAAAGCAAAAGTTTTATTAATCGGTTGCTGTAATAGATTAAGGATTGGATTATTGTCATTGATAGGAATAGTATTAATTTCCACTAGGTGATTTTCACCGCCGAAACGATACCAACCATCAGGCAATTCATGGGTAGAAAGATAAATCAAACAAGCATCATCATCCATCTGCACAGCGTTTTCTAAAAATAAACCATCTTCGGTGACAGTATGACGTTCATCTTTTTTCATTTTCGGGTGTAACATCGGGACAAATTTCCAAGGGCTTTTTTCAACAACTTTATTATCTTTTATTTGATTAGCTGATTGATTCCATGAGTTAATTTTTACCCAACTATATTGGGGAGTTAAATCAGAGTTTTTTCTAACCCATTTATCCTCTTTAATTTGCCATTCATCAGTTTTTTCTTCATCAATAATTTTAGTCCAAGGAATCGGTACATAAAAAAATTGTGGTGAATTTTCCTTTGCCCAAAATGCTCCTGCTATGTGTAAATTTGTCTTTAATTCTTCATGTCTAGCTCCCCCATTACTTTTATTTTCACTAAAGAATAAACCTGATAAAGTAGCAGAATCAGGAGGAAATTTTGCCCTTGATCTACCTACCAAATTTTCAGGGGATAAAAACCCTCCAGCACTACCGTATAAAAACCCTAAAGGTTGTATTTTGATCAAATATTTAAACATAACATTTATGGTAAAAATTTTAGAAAAACTAGATTGATTAGAAGGAAAATAATAGCTAATAATTTAAAGGCTAATTGATTATTTATTATTAATATTTAATCCCATAATGCTTAATAAAATCATGGTATTAGAAATAAAGAATCCTGTACCTTCTCCTACTAAATTAATTCGATGATGTAAAGCTAAATTATGATCTTTTTTTACATTATGAGTATAATCTAATTGCCTCCAGTCTCTCAGAATCCACCAACCTAAGTAAACTGAAACACTTACATTAACTAAAATTGATAATATATAAATTAAATTAAATATTTGCCTCATATATTTTTAGTAAAATTCAATAATTTTTTCATCTATATAGTTAACATTCGCTAGGTTTAGTGCTTTAACTCAAACTAAAAATTTATCCGCATAATTGCCAACCAACTTGAACTAAATCATTAGCCCATTGTTTAAAAGCTAAAGTATTATTATCTCCAATAACTTTATTTCTATTGGTAAAAATATCATCACCCTTATGATTAAAATAAATGTTTAATAAACTTTTCACTAAAAGATGATCATTCCCTAGTTTTTTTTCATCGAAACTAATGCCATGACGAGCTTTTAATTGAGCAAAATCATTGTAAATATGCCCCCAATTTTGTTTCTTATCTCTATCTTTATATTCTTGTAAAATACCTAAATTATCCCAAGGAGTTGTCCATTCAATATATTGTCCACTATTAAATACAATCCGAATGGTAATTCTATCTCTACCTTTAGTTTTAGCCACTTTTTCCGCTTCTCGACAATGTTGTAAAACATCCCTTTGAGGTACACTACCAGTAACCCACACAAAACCCACACTTAAACTAATATTTTGTCCATGTTTTTCCCATTGTTTCTTGAGAGTTAATAACCATTGAAAAGCCTTTTTCTTAAGTTCTTCACTGCTATTAATAGTTGGTTTTTTACTATAAATAACACCTAAAAAATCATCTCCTCCTGCATAAATTATTCTCCCTAAATCTCTAGGAAAATCATTACTTAAATTTTCTCCCCATTGACGCATTGCTACACTAAATTGTTTTAGTTTTTCTGCACTATCAGTTTGTTGACTTAAGTCTTTAAGATGATTACCCACTTTGTCACCATCCCCATAAACCAACCAGTCCACTGTCCTGATATATTATTAATGGGGTCTGGTTTTCTAGTTAATTCGGTGAATTTTTCTACAAAAGGCATATCTTCTCTAGGAAATTTTTGAGGAATACCAGTATTAGGTAAAGTGATTAATCTTTTCACTAATTCAGGAATGCTTAATCTCTCATTTAAGTCTAAAACTTTTCCCTCATTTACTTCTTCACTACTGCCTTCTAAAACTGCTGATAATCTTTCATAAAATTGATCAATTTGTTGCTTTTCTCGTTGAGGATTTAAAGTTTTTGGGTTACGATTACCACTACCTAAACCATTCCATGCGATCGCATCTGTCCCAGTCAAACTAGAACTTTCTCCAATCCAGTTGATACCAACCCAATCACGGGATAATTTACGATTTTCTAAACTATCCATAGCAGAGATAATGGAGTCACCTTGTCCCCAAAAATATTCCCAAGTATGGGTAGCCCACATTTCCCAATTCCTATCCCAAGTATAAACATCTTTGACGTGGGTTTCAATCCATTGTTTACATTCCCAGAGAATTTTTTTCCATGAGTTAAATAAAGTTTGTTTCACCAAATCTTGAGGAAAGTCACCATTAATTAAAATACGGTTGGGCATTCCCTTTGCTAAATTGGGTAATCCGGGAGAGATAATTGTAAAGTTTTGGTTTTTTGCTTCATCAATAATTTTCTTACTTAAATAGGAAAGAATCAATGATGCACCGTATAAATCACGCAATTTACGGGATTTTTCAATAAATCCTTGTACGGGTGAAAAGGTAATTGCTGTATAAATCACCATATTGGTTTATTCCTTTGCTTCACTATCATTAACTTATCCTATTTATTTTTCTATATTTGTTTTTTGAAGCGAATAACAAGAAAATTAATATTTGTTTATGGAAATCATCTATTTATTTTCATATCTTTATAAAATGTAACTTTTATTAATCAAAAAATAGCTATATCGATGTTCGCATGAGATGAAAGACAAACCAATTAATTTAGTTTAAATTAGTGATTATTGGTGATGAAAGTATCGGTTTCCCGTCGTTAATCCGTTAATGGTTTATTATGCTTATGCTAGGGCTTGTCATCATTTAGCTGTCAAAACTTTAGATTATCAATATTTTCGCCTATTTTAAATTGTCAAAGATAAAAGACTGAAACTCTTATCCAATTTAATTGATGACACGCCCTAGAGCAAATCTATCAATTTTTTGTGTTTATCCGAGATTTTGCAGAGTTTATCATATCTATTTTTACTTTCATCTGTAATCTTCCTGTAATCGTAGAATATATCTTACAGAGTTTTATCTTTATCTACATAACTTTGGAAGAATTTTTGGTGTTTATTAATGAGGGATTAACCACGATAGGCGGTTTCTTCGATGTATTTTTGGAAATTTTAATGTGGTTACTAGGTATTTTTGCACTTGCTTAATATTTAGTTACGAGAATCTTAAAGCTCACAGAAAATCATTAAATTTTGAGGAAAAAATTATGTTAATTTCTTGGAAAGGAAGTTTAATTAAGAGTGTTGCGATCGCTTTTATTAACGGTTTAATTACTCTCATTCTTTTATTGATTGCACCTCTGGGATTAGCAGTGGTTGTTATTAACACTATTGCTATTTTTATTTCTACTTTAGCTGTCACAATGGCTTTTGATTTAATTACATTATGGCTATTAAAATCACCCACTAATAATTTTTTAGATTATCCTTATCAAAGTTCAAAAATAGGTACTATTAAACCTCGTAAAAATATTAATTTGAATATCAAAAATTATGAGGATGAATGAATACTCTTTATCTTTCTGCACAAGGTTGTTATCTCTGTTTAGAAAAAGATTTACTTATTGTAAAAAAAAATAATCAGGTTTTAAATAAGGTACAATTACCCTTAATAGAACAAGTATTAATTTTTGGGAAATCTCAGATAACCACCCAAGCTATTAGAGCTTGTTTATGGCGTAATATTCCTATTGTCTATCTTTCTCGTATGGGTTATTGTTATGGTCGTATCATTGCCATTGAAAGGGGTTATCGTCAACTATCCCGTTATCAACAACAACTAACTTTTACTGATAAATTAATCACGGCAAGAACTATTATTAAAGGTAAATTAATCAATCAAAAAGTTATCTTACAACGGCGACAAAAAAGTAACGACAATCTTGATTTTAGTCAATGTTTTAATATACTGAATTATCTCATAGATAAAATTAATTCTGCTGAAAATATAGAGAAAATAATGGGTTATGAAGGAGCAGGAGCAAGTGCTTATTTTTCCGTATTTGGACAGTGTATTAATAACCCTAACTTTATTTTTTATGCGCGTAGTCGTCGCCCCCCCGGTAATGCTGTTAATGCTCTACTCAGTTTCGGTTATCAGATTTTGTGGAATCATTTATTAAGTTTAATTGAATTACAAAATTTAGATCCTTATTATGGTTGTTTACATCAAAATAATCCTAGTCATGCTACCTTAGCATCAGATTTAATAGAGGAATTTCGATCGCCCTTAATTGATTCTTTGGTACTTTATATTATCAATAGAAACTTAATTCATGGAGTAGATGATTTCACTTATAAAAATGGAGGTTGTTACCTGAATAATAATGGTAGAAAAAAGTTTTTAAGTAGTTTTTTGCAAAGAATGGAAGAATTAATCGATACAGGAAAAGAACAAAAACAACCTCGTTGGGATTTATTAGTCAGACAGGTAAAACGTTATAAAGATTTTGTTTATAATCCTATCCTTGGTTATCAACCTTATCAAATTCGCTAATGTTATTTTATCTAGTAGCTTATGATATTCCTGATGATAAACGACGAAAAAAAATTGCAGATATTTTAACGGGATATGGCTCAAGGGTACAGTATAGTGTTTTTGAATGTGTATTAAATGTAAAGCAATATAAAGAATTGAGAATAAGATTAAAAAAAGTTTTTAAGGAGGAGGAAGACAATTTGAGATTTTATCCCATTTCCCATCATACTCTTAAACAGGTGGAGATATGGGGACAAGGTTCGCAACTCACAAATCCGCCTAAATCAACCATTATATGACTGCGACCCTCAACCAAAATGACCTCAAATCCAGTAAACTCGTCCTGAGCCTCGACAATAGACAGAGCAAGGGTTTTAACTATGTATTTTATGATAAAGAAAAAGCAATCTTGGATATTTTTTGATGAGCTTCGCAAACGCTTCCTAGACATTAGACGGGGTAAGGGGTTACAATGGGGGGGTCGCTATCCTTCGGGGTAGTGGAATTAATGGAAACAGTAAAAGAATGCTAAAGCTCCCCAAGGAGGTAACATGTCGCTATCCTTCGGGGTAGTGGAATTAATGGAAACTTCCAAGCCAATATAAAACTTAGGATTTTTTGTGAAGTCGCTATCCTTCGGGGTAGTGGAATTAATGGAAACTTATTTTTTACTTCAATTTTAGGTTGTTTAGTTTTGTAGTGTCGCTATCCTTCGGGGTAGTGGAATTAATGGAAACTCTGTTCTTTCTTTCTTCGGCTTCTTTCTTCTCTTTGTCGCTATCCTTCGGGGTAGTGGAATTAATGGAAACATAAATGCCCCAAGAATTAAACCAGCGTAAATAATCCTCAAAAATCAATTTGAGTAATGTTTAAATCAATTATTATTATTATAATTTCCTATCTTATATCTCCGATCTCCTATCTCATCTCTTCTACCCTCACCGAAAATTTTATAGTTCACGAAGGTATGATTAATATATATTAGGGATTGAAATAAGCTACTTTGAGTTTTATACTTACCACATCAGAGTATAAAAAATAAGATATGCACAATAAAAAAACCTTAGCTCAAATTATTTTTATTTACTGTTTATTAACTATCATTGCCCTTTTAATGTTATTTCCATTACTATGGTTAGTAAGCACTTCTTTTAAATCGCCAACAGAGGATATTTTTTCTTTTCCTCCTCAATTTATTCCCGAAAAATTTACTTTTGAAAACTTTATTCTCCTCTGGAATAATTATCCTTTTGGGCGTTATTTAATCAATAGCAGTATCACTGCCGTGTTAACAGTTATTTTAAATTTATTATTTTGCTCTCTGGCAGCTTATCCTTTAGCTAGACTTAATTTTAAAGGAAAAGATTTCATTTTTGCCTTAGTAATTGCTACAATTATGATCCCTTTTCAAATAGTAATGATTCCCTTATATATTTTTGCCGTACAATTCGGATTAAGAAACAATTATTTAGGGATAATTTTACCTAATTTAGCCTCAGCATTTGGTATCTTCTTATTAAGACAAGCCTTTCAAGGTGTGCCCAAAGAATTAGAAGAAGCCTCTCGTATCGATGGTTGTAGCGAAATCGGTATTTGGTGGCATATTATGTTACCAGCAGTAAAACCAGCTATTATTACCCTAGCAATTTTTGTCTTTATTGGTGCATGGAGTGACTTTCTCTGGCCTTTAATAGTGTTAGATCGTCCAGAATATTATACACTACCTTTAGGAGTAGCAGAGTTAGCTAGTTCTTTAGATTTAAATTGGCGTTTTATTGCTGCTGGATCTGTTATTTCCATCGCTCCTGTTTTATTATTATTCTTATTGCTACAACGATACATTATCCCCAGCGATGCTAGTAGTGGGGTTAAAGGATAAATGCACAATAAACCATGAAGAATGTAAAATAAAAAAGTACTTAAGACATTTTCAAATTCTTGTTTTAAGTAGTTTAAAAGAAACAAATTAATTGTTTATTAACAACGTTATTTTATTAAATGAAAAATACGATAAAAAAGTCTGATTTTGTTCTAATTCCCTACATGAAAAGTAACGACTTACGGGCTATTTATCAAATCTTAAATACCGTTATTCCTTATCTTTTTCTGTGGTTTTTAGCCTTTAAAGTTGCACCTATTTCTTATGGATTACTCCCTCCCATAATGATTTTAATAGTACTATTTTCCCTCCGTTGTTTTTCCTTAATGCACGACTGTGGACATTATTCACTATTTACATCAAAAAAGATTAATCGAATTTTCGGTTTTCTCTTAGGAATTATTAATGCAATGCCTCAATATTCATGGTCAAGAGATCATGCTTACCATCATAAAACAAATGGTGATTGGGAACGCTATCGAGGTGTAGCTGACTTTCTTTCTACCCAAGAATTTGCTAACCTTACCTCACCTAATCAAAGGCTTTACGAAGTATTAAGACACCCATTAATGGCTATTCCAGGGGGTTTCTTTTACCTTGGGATTAAGCCAAGACTTGCTTTAATTATTGGTATTTATGATTTCATTATGGATGTAATTACCACTTTGAAAAAAGATGCTAGTTTAAAATTATCAAAAATTATTTCACATCACCAGTCCAAACATTGGCAAAGTAAAGAAGAATTTTGGGATTTACTTTTAAATAATATTTTTGTAATTAGTATCTGGATTATTCTTAGTTACGTTATGGGTACAGGATTTTTCCTTACCCTTTATTCTATTACTTTGACTTTTTCCGCCGCAATTTTTATCAACATCTTTTTTGTGCAACATATTTTTGAAGACTCTTACGCCCATAAAACCAAAGGTTGGGATTACATTAAAGGTGCAATAGAAGGAAGTACTTATTTAGAATTACCGACTATTTTAAGATGGTTTACCGCCGACATCGGCTATCACAACATTCATCATCTTTCTGAAAAAATCCCCAATTATCATCTTGAAGCCTGTCATCATAAAAATATTCATCTTCTCTCGAAAGTAAAGACAATCCGTATTAAAGATATGTTAAATTGTTCTAAATTTATTTTGTGGGATTGTGATTCAAGTAAATTGGTTTCTATTGAGTCATTTCGTCAAAGTGTTTTATCAAACCATCAACCAAAAATGGAGAAATCTTTAGCTTAATTCCCCTTTCATCTTCTCGATAATTAATTTTATTCCTAAAGCCATTAAACCTACCGTCACCATCAAAAAAACAAAAGTTGCCATGGTGGTGACACCCATAATCAATGTTCTTACAGTTGCCGCAATTCTTATAGCCATTGGGTTATTAAACTTGATGGGCATGGTAGAATAAGTCATTACCACAGATTTTGTTAATAAATAAGCGGCGATGGCCAAACCACCCGAAATTGCACCTCCCGTAAAACAACGCAGGGGAGTTATTTTATCTTTATCTTCTTGAGTAACGGTAGCTGATTTTTCTTTAATCTTATTATCACTCATGGTCAAATATTAAAATTACTTTTCTACTTTATTATGACAGGGAAATAACCATTAACAATTCTTAAATTATCGATGTTTAACCTCTTATTTTTGATTACTATGAGAAGAAGAGTTAGTAAAAAGAAAATATTATGTATAATCGCCAACTTATTATTATATTAATAGCCACCATTAGCTTATTTTCAAATTTTTCTCCAGTAAAGGCACAAAATGAGTTACAAGAGGAAATATCAATCACAGGAGACTCTTTACAAGGAATTGATTCGAGAAGTGTTGATGAAAACTTAGAGCAAGATCAAGCCCCTAAATTAAATGTCGTTTTAGAAAGAGATAATAAATCGGAAAGTAAATTTAGTACTGGCAATGAATTTATTGACTCTTTAATGAATAACTCTGCCACACAAAAACCATCAACTATTGAAGGATTAAACACTAACAAAGGGGATGTACCAACTACAGGAAGCGGTACAATTCCCCTAGTGAATTTTTAATAGACCTCTTGCAAAATAAAAAGTAAAATCTATTTTAGGATGGAAAACGTTAATTTCTTAACTCATTACTCATTACCTATTACTCATTACTCCACTTCTGCAAGAAGTCTAATTCCTCATTCCTCATTGTTTTTTTATGGCGCTAAAGCGTTACCTCTTAAGAGGCTACCGATGGTTTTAGCGGTAATTTTCATTTGTACTAAAGGATTAGCAGGTACAACTGTTTTATATAAGTAGCTATCAAAAGTGATTTTTTGGACATCAATATCCGCACACATTTCCACAAAGGCTTCTCTAGTAGCATCACTGCGATAGAAAACTCTTTGTAAAATATCTAATACTAGATAAGTTGTACCGTATTGTTTATCCCAACGTTTGAGGTAGGTTTTTAAATCTGCTTCAGTGGGGACTTTTTGTCCATTATTACTGGTTTCGACAATAACTTCTGCGCACATTCTCGCCGATTTAGCCGCAAAATAAATACCTTCTCCTGAAGACTTGGTAACAGTACCAGCCGCATCACCTACTAACGCAACTCTACCTACTACACGACGAGGGCGAGGATGTTCGGGGATGGGATGAGCTTCTACTTTGATGATTTCGCCACCTTCAAGGCGTTTTGCCGCCCGTTGACGTATCCCAGCTTGTAAATCCTTAATGATGGCTTTATTGACTTTCATTGTACCAGTACCCACGGCAACGTGATCGTATTTAGGGAATACCCAAGCATAAAAATCAGGAGAGACATCATTACCTACATACATCTCTGCCAAGTCTTCATAGTATGCCATTTTATCTTCAGGCAATCTAATTCTTTCTTGGAAAGCGATGGCATAATTATAATCCCCAGCGTCAATAGCTTTAGCAATACGAGAGTTAGCACCATCAGCACCAATCACCAAATCCACTTTTAAAGTTTTCATTTCCCCTTGAGCCGTACCATTAGAATGATCAGCATAGTGAAGGGTATAAGCCTCTTTATCGGTGTTAGGAATGTCTAATTGATAGACTGTACCGTTAATTAAATTAGCACCTAATTTAGCGGCACGTTCACGCAAAAAGCCGTCTAAAACTTCTCGACGACACATACCAATATATTCACCGTCTTTGAGGGTTTGTCCGATATTGACTTCAATATTTGAGGGTGAAATCATTTTCATTTTACGCACCTGACGATCAATAATTTCGGGAGGTAAATCAAATTCCTTCACCATACAAAGAGGAATTGCACCCCCGCAAGGTTTAGCGTTATCTAATTTTCTCTCAAAAATATAAGTTTCAATTCCCGATGAAGCTAAAACTTCTGCTGCAGAAGAACCAGCTGGACCTCCACCTACTACTGCTACCCTAATTGTCACCGTTGTTTCTCCTAAAAAATCTTTTAATCTAGTTATTGATTATAAATTGCATCTACACAAAAATTTAAGCTAAAACCGACATTGATTATTATTTTTTTTCGGTTTTGCAACAGTCCTTAACAAAGTTAGTAATATTTCTTTACAAGTACAAAGAGTGCATAGAGGGGGAAAGGGCAAGGAGTAAAGGGATTAAACCTGAAACCTGAAACTTGAAACCTGAAACCTGAAACCTGACACCCGAAACCGAAAAACTCTTTAACAATGAGTACGTTAAGACAACATCATAAAGGAAAGAAATAATCAGGGAAATGAGAAATAGTGATAAGATGATCGTGTTAATTCTTCATTGTTCATTGTTTTTAACCCCATTGATAGGATGACAAAACCTTTATTTTGCATTTGGAATAACCAGTCCGTTGAATTAAAGAAAAACAACCGACAATTAGCAATTCAAAATCTCGATTTAATCACAGACAAAGTCATTCCTATTTTTGATGAAGCGACTCAAACAGTAACTAATTGTTTAGGTATTCCTGTGTGTTGTTTAGGAATATTAATAAAGGAAGAATATCAGATTAAATCTGCTTCTGGTTTATCCAATTTAGGGTTAATGAATGAATTAGCAAAAACAAGAAAAATTCCTGGGGAAAATAGTTTTGCCATTAATATAATTGATAGTGGTAATTATTTAATTATTGAAAATACTTTAATCGATCCTTTTTTTTCTAAAAGTATTCTTAGTCAACATTATGGCGTTGTTTCTTATTTAGGTGTTCCTTTATTTATTTCTAATGGTTTATGTATCGGATGTTTAGAAGTAATTGATACTAAACTTAGGCAATTTTCCATCGCAGAAATTAATTTTCTGATGATTACTGCTCGTTGGTGTATGGCAGAATATGAACGCAATGAATTAATCAGGAAAAATACTGTCAATACTGTTCAAAAAAATAACCAAAATATTATTAAAAATAATCAGGATAATATTTATCATAATCAAAGAATAAATCCTCACAAAAATAGTTTATTAGATTCAGAAGAATACATCAGACAATTAAGTTTTCAATTATTAAATAAGTTGGCACAAAAATTATCAATTCCTTTAACTTCTGTCATCGGAATGTCTAGTGTATTAAAGCAAGAAATCTATGGGAAACTTAATCCGAAACAACTCGAATATTTACAAATTATTCATAATAGCGGACAGGAAATGATTACTTTGGTAGATGAAATTACTAAATTATTTCACCTTAAAACTGAAGTTCATCTCAAATTTACTCCCGTTGATTTAGAAGATTTAGGTAAACAAGTTCTTAAAAGTTTAGAAACCATTGCCAGTAGTAAAGAACATACTTTAAGATTATCTATCGAACCGGGTGAAAAAGTTTGGAATTTAGATCGAGAAAAAGTCAAGAAAACTTTATATTATCTCCTTATTACCATCATTGAAGGTTCAAGGGCAGGAGGAGAAATACAAGTACATATATCTGCTCGATCTTTAAACGGTGCTGTGCGATCGCAAATGTTAAAAATTAACTGTTGGGTTAGTCATCCTTGGTTAGGAGACGGTATTTCTTTTGAGAAAATCAACTCCTATCAAGAAGCCTTAAAATTAAACAAAGAAGTAACTAATGTAGTTAAAGCCTTAGAAACTTCTAGTTTAGATATTGCCGAGCAAAATAATTATGATTATGATTTAATTAGTTTATTATTTAGTGCTTATTTAGCTAATCTGCAAAAAGGTAATATATCTTTACTAGGTTCAGCAGAATCAGTATATCGTTTTGTGGTTTCTATACCTATTTTTGGTGTGAGGAATTAGGTGTTATATCTGCTATCCATACAGAAACAGAACCACCTTGACAAGAAAAATTACCCCAACCATTGTCATCAGTAATGACAGGTTCTTTGATATGTTCAGTAATATCAATATATTTACAGTTGGCTTGTCCAATTTCCATAAATTTAGTACCTTCTTCACTATTACTTAAAATAACAGCTATACCCTCTGGATGTTCTTCATCCCCTAACCTTGTCCAACCAATAGTATTAGGGTGATCAAAATAATCATATTGATGTCCATAGCCGTAAGTTTGACGTACAAACAAAAATTTATCCAGTAACCATTGATGACTATCTAGCCAAATTTCATATTCTTCACCATCATCCCCTATATCTTTATAATTAGCACCGTAATAATCGGCATAAAAAATGCAAGGATAACCGTCAGTTCTCAATAAAATTAAAGCATAAGCTAGAGGTTTAAACCAACTTTCAACGATAGATTCTAAGGCTTGTAATGGCTGAGAGTCATGATTATCAACTAAAGTAACGGCTAAACTCGGTTGCTCTTTTACTAAAGTATTATCGAATATTTGTCGCAAATCATAGTTATTACCTTGTTTACTAGCAACAGAGAAATTATAGTGTAAAGGAGCATCAAATAAAGCTACATGACCTCCTGTAGCTTCAATAAAATAATGTAAAGCGTCAACTTCATAAGACCAATATTCTCCCACCGCAAATAGATCTCGCCCTGCATGACAACGAGCGTGTTTTAACCACTCAGCAAAAAAACCAGCTCGAACGTGTTTCACTGCATCAAAGCGAAAACCATCAACTCCTGTGGTGTCTAAATACCACTGAGCCCAATATTTTAATTCTTGTTGTACTTCAGAGTTTCTTAAATCAAGGTCACAACCCATGAGATAATCAAAATTGCCCTTTTCTGAATCTACGGCAGGATCAAAAGATTTACCTTCAAATAAATAAATCGCATTTTCATTTTCATCATAAGCGTTATAATCCACCGCATCGAAATGCCACCAATGCCACTCTAAACTAGAATATTGCCCTTTACGTTGGGGAAAAGTAAAATGTGTCCATGCTTTAATCTTTTTTTGTTCTCCCATAGCTTGAAGGCGATCGTCAGGATTAAAAGGAGTTGCACTAAATTCTTCTGCTTCATCTCCGCCTAATTTATGGTTAAAAACTACATCCGCATAAATTTCAATGCCCATAGATTGAGCTTTTTTAATGGCTTTGATATATTCTTCTTTCGTACCGTATTTAGTTCTAATTGAACCTTTTTGGTCAAATTCTCCCAAATCAAAAAGATCATAAACACCGTAACCAACATCTAAACCGCCTACGCTACCTTTATAAGCAGGAGGTAGCCAAAGAGCAGTAATACCCACATTTGCTAAATCTTGAGCCTTGTCTTCTAGTTCTTTCCATAAAGTTCCATCCGCAGGGTTGTACCAATGAAAAAACTGCATCATTACGCCATTTGTCATACAAGTTACCCCAATAATAGCTAAATTGTAGCAATTTTTAGCAAATCCTTAAAAAATCAGGAGTTATCTTAGAAAATCCTTACATTTCAATCCTTAATAAGTATTACTCAGATCTTGCACCTCGTTAAAAATTAACTGGTGAAGTTAGGGCAAAGGGCAAGGGGCAAAGGGCAAAGGGATTAAAATTGACTCAAACTATACTAAAATTGATTTTTTGACTTTTGCTTATTAAGTATTTTTGATCTGATGCAAGATCTCAGTATTAATAACTCACTTTTCCCACGTCATTTTGTATTGTAATATCTCATGGGATACTTAACTTAACCAACTGTTAAAATCTGAGTGTAACATAAATCTCAAATAGGACTGTTATATAATTATTAAGGTTAATTACTGAAAATTAATTTTTAAAATGAAGACAAAATTTAATAAAATCTGGCAATGGTTAGGTTTTACTTTTCTGACTATCGCTTTCATTATCACAACTCATAATGTCGCTTTTGCGGATGTTTCTCCCAGTTATCAAGATTTAAAATATTCTCCATTACCTGAAATTCAATTACCTGAATATAACCGTTATGAACTTAGTAATGGTATGGTAGTTTATTTAGTGCAAGATAATCGATTACCTTTAATTAGTGGCACTGCAATAATACGAACAGGATCACGATTTGAACCTTTTTCTCAAGTAGGTTTAGGAGATTTGACAGGAGATTTAATCCGTCTTGGAGGTACTAAAAATCACACTCCCGAACAATTGAATTATATTTTAGAACAAAAAGCAGCGGCCATCGAAACTTCTATTGATACGACTTCAGGTAGTGCTAGTTTTTCCTCTCTTAGTTATGATTTAGATACGGTTTTTCCTCTGTTTGCCGAAGTTTTACAAAATCCTGTTTTTGAGGAGCAACAATTTAATTTACAACAAAGTAAATATAAAGCCGCCATCGCCAGAAGAAATGATAATCCTTCTCAAATAGCCAGTCGAGAATTTGCTAAACTAATTTATGGTGAAAATAGTCCTTATAGTAGTGACGTTGAGTATAAAACTTTAGATAATATTAGCCGTGAAGACGTAGTTAAATTTTATAGTAATTATGTACGTCCTGAAAATATTATTTTAGGTATTGTGGGAGATTTTGAAAGGGCAAAAATGAAATCATTGATTGAAAAAACTTTTGGAGATTGGCAAGTAAAAACACCATCCCCTAAGTTAGAAATTGCTACACCTTCACAAGACAAAAATAACGGAATTTACATCGTCAATCAACCACAATTAACCCAAAGTAATATTTTATTAGGACATTTAGGCGGAAAATTAGATGATCCCAATTATGGCACATTGAGTGTTATTAACGGCATTTTAAACGGCTTTGGAGGAAGATTATATAATGAAATTCGCTCAACTCAAGGATTAGCTTATTCAGTGTATGGTGTCTGGAAAGGAAATTATGATTATGAAGGTATGTTTGTAGCTGGAGGACAGACTAAAAGTGAAACTACCTCGCAGTTTATTCGATCAATGATAGCTGAAATTGAGAATTTACGAACTCAACCCGTGACTCAAAAAGAATTAGATTATGCTAAAGACTCTATTTTAAATTCTTTTGTCTTTCAATTTCAAAATCCTTCTCAAATTCTCTCTCGTTTGATGACTTATGAATATTATAATTATCCCCGTAATTTTATTTTTGACTATCAAAAAGCGGTTAAAAATACTACGGTAGAAGATGTTTTAAGAGTGGCAAAACAATATTTACAGCCTGAAAAGATAGTAACTTTAGTAGTAGGAAATGAAGAAGCTATCAAACAAGATTTAGGGAATCTTCAACAAAAAATTATTTCTGTGGATATTACTATTCCTGAATCTTCTAATTAGCGGATTATCAACTCCTTGAAAGCTGTACAATATTAAAATTAATTAATCCTATTTATTCTCAAATTTAACAAAAAATTATGTGGCGTAAAATTCCATTAGCATTAGTTGGTTTAACCATCGGTTCAATTTTAACAGTCATCGGATTTATTGCCTATGGCATTGGTAATTCTACCTTAAACTTAGCTGGTTTTTTCTATGGCATACCTTTATTATTAGGTGGATTAGCTTTAAAAGCTGCAGAATTAAAACCAATTCCTTTTGCGCAAGAAACAACTCCCGAAGTGGTGGTTTTAAGAAAAGAAAAGGCTACGGATACTCAAAATCAATTGCGCAATGATGTAACTCGTTATCGCTATGGACAAGAAGCACATTTAGATGAAGCCTTACAACGTCTAGGATTAAGTCCAGCAGATGACCAAAGACCAATTTTAACTAAAATAAAAGAAGATAACATTAACGGTAATTATGCCTTAATTTTATTTTTTGATTCTCCCTTAATTAGTTTTGACATTTGGCAGGAAAAACAGGAAAAAATTACTAAGTTTTTTGGTCCAAATATCACCGCAGAAGTTGCTAAAAATAATGATAGTGAAATTCAATTATCTTTAATTACTGTTTAAAAATTAAGATATTTAGGTAATAAGAAAAAGAAGTATTCCCAGATTATTACCTAACTTGAAAATATAACTATTAATTAGCCAAAACGTCCGCTAACATATTGTTGAGTTGCTTCTTCCACAGGATTTTGAAATATATTTTCTGTGCGATCATATTCTACCAAATAACCTAGTTTACCGCTTCCTCCTTCGACACTTTTAGCATTAAAAAAAGCTGTATAATCAGATACTCGTGAGGCTTGTTGCATATTATGAGTCACAATAATAATGGTATAGTTACGTTTTAATTCATGGATAGATTCTTCTACTTTTAAAGTGGAAATAGGATCTAGCGCTGAACAAGGTTCATCCATTAAAATAACATCAGGTTGAATCGCAATAGTTCTAGCAATACATAAACGTTGTTGTTGTCCTCCTGATAATGCTAAACCACTTTGACGCAATTTATCTTTAACTTCATCCCATAAAGCAGATTTTCTCAAAGATGATTCTACTAAGTCGTCCATATTACCTTTATAACCGTTAATTCTTGCACCCCAAGCAATATTTTCATAGATTGATTTAGGAAACGGATTCGGTTTTTGAAACACCATACCAATATTAGTTCTTAGTTTAACAGGATCTACTTTCTCGCTATAAATATTTTTTCCTTGAAAAGTAATTCTACCTGAAATTTTTGCACTAGCAACTAAATCATTCATACGGTTAAAACATCGTAAAATCGTACTTTTTCCGCATCCAGAAGGACCAATAAAAGCAACGGCGTTATTTCTGGGTATATCCAAATTAACTCCAGCTACAGCTTTATGTGAACCATAATAAACGTCAACATTTTCTGCTTTTAATACGGGATTTTCGCTTAATTCTTGAGAAGATAAAGAACTCATAATAGTGATTTATTAGTCAATTTTAATTAATAGTTAAGATAGGTTTTTTCTACTAATAAGTTAGCCGTAAATTTTAGAGACTAATTATTAACATAATTTATATAAAAATACTATGTTTAGTATAATTGCTATTGAACCACTATTAAGTTAAGGAAAGATTAACAAATAATTATCAATGATTAATCATGATTTGATTCTCCTAAATATATTCCTAAAGATGAGGCTGTTCTAACCATGAAACCTTCAGGATCTACAGGGGAAGGACAGGTATTTTCTTGATGACACCATTTAATCATGGGCATAATTTGTTCAAGGGATTTACTTTCGACACAGCCATTTTGCCAAATTACGAGACGATTATATCTTTCTTCTTCTATGAGATGTAAGGCTTTAATACCGAAAACTGTAGCTAAAATGCGATCAAAAGAACTAGGAACGCCACATCGTTGTAAGTGTCCTAAAACTGTCGCACGAGTATCTATTTCGTCTAAACCTTGATACTCTTTATTTCCATTACTACAAAGATTATGACTGTATTCTCTAATTAAAGTCGCTAACGTTTCTGCAATATAAGTATCTTTTTGATTATTTAATCCGTGTACTCCTTCTGCTATGACTATTAAAGCAAATTTTCTGCGATCGCAACGTAATTTAGCGATATACTTACACATTCCTTCGATGGTTTTGGGTGTCAATTGAGGACATAATTCGGGGATAAGAATACAATCTGCACCTCCTGCGATACCAGAATGTAAGGCTAAGTGTCCAGCATCTCTACCCATAACTTGGACAACCATAATACGTTCATGACTAGCTGCGGTGAAAGTTAAATCATATAAGGCTTGAGTAACGGTATTACGAGCAGTATCAAAGCCTACAGAACGTTCAGTAAATGCTACATCATTATCAATGGTTTTGGGAATAACCACTAAATTCCAACCGCCTTTTTTGGCTAAATCATAAATAATATCCAAACTACCATCACCACCAATAGCAATTAAAGCATCCAATTCTAAACGCTTATAACCTTCAATAATATCTAAAGTTACATCTTCCTCCGCAGGATTTCCCCTACTAAGAGAACCTAACACACTACCACTCATGAATTGTAGTATATCTAAACCTTGTAAAACCCCAGGTACATCATAACCATGAGGTTGTAATTTAAGAGATTCAGGTTCAACTTTACCTTGGGCAACATCTATAAAACCATCAGTACCACGAGGAATACCAAAAATATCCCAATCTTTTAGATGTGCATATTTGACTACAGCTCTAATAATAGCGTTTAATCCAGGGCAATCTCCTCCGCTAGTTAAAATACCAATTTTTTTCTTTGTATTCATAGGGATAATAAATTAAGTTTAAAATAATAATATGTTAATCTCAAAAGGCAAAAACGAATAATTTTCCCTGAAGTTAAATCTTAAATTACTGATTACTTCTATCTCCTCTAAAATAATGAGAGAAAAAATAACTCATCATCAAAAAAGTTAATAATATTATTAGCCAATCTCCTTTAGCAACATAAAGAGTTTTCGTGTTTCGTCGATAAATTTTACCCACATGGGTTTGATATTGATGAAGTTGGGAAATCCATTTAGTATTACCATGAGGATCAATTATAGCTGAGTAACCTGTATTTGTGGCTTTTGCCATATATCTATCGGTTTCGATGGCGCGCATTACGTCTTGTGCATGGTGTTGAAAAGGCATGGCATCGCTATAATGAGCATTATTAGAAGCTGTAATAATAAATTCTCCTCCTTTTGAGGCTTGAAAACGAAAATTCTCTGCAAAGGCGGAATCATAACAAATACCAACAATTACTTTCCCTAACGTAGTATTTAAAATTTGATTTTTTTTCCCTGCAATTAAATGTGCATCTAAAGGAGAAAGTCGATCAATAAGATTACCTAAAATATTGCTAAAAGGGATATATTCTCCTAAGGGTACTAACTTAATTTTATCATATTTAGTAATAACAATACCTTCTTTATCAATGAAGAATAAACTATTAGTATAATTATTTTTTATTTGATCAAATGCCCCTAACCATAAGGGAATTTTTTGTTTAATAATTGTTTGATAAAAACTACTATTATTTTTTATATCATCATAAAATAAAGGTAACGCAGTTTCAGGTGTTAAAATAACGTCAACTTTTTGTTTAGCTAAGTCATTATATCCGTTTGTATAATTAATAATTGCTGTTTTTAAACCTGTATCATAAAGTTTAATTTCGTTGGGAATATTACCTTGAATAATACCTATGTTAATAACTTCTAAAGGATTATTACTAATTTTTATTTGATAATTTATATAACCTATACCGTGAGTTATGGTTAAAATGATGATGGCATTAGCAATTAAATTATATTTATCTTTATAAAAGTGTTGTTTATTATTAATAATTAAAATAATATTTTCAGCAAATAAGCCATTAATTAAAAGGATTAAAGCCGTAATGGTTGTTGTACCAGATATTTTTAATAGTTGTAAAATTGCTAAATTATAAGGGCTTTGAGTTAAAGATAAAGATGTCCACCATAAAGGGCTAAAACTCCAGATTTTTTCTAATAAACACCAAATTGTTACCCCTAAAAAGATTTTAATAAAAATAGGAGAAATCAATTTTAATTTTAATAAATTATGAGTAATAATATAGTGTAAAATATAACTCCAAATAGTAACTAAAATTGCTCCCCAAAAAGTAATCAATAACCAACAAAAAATTGCAATAATTAAACTATTTAACCATGATACCCCCATCCACGTCATCGGATGAATTCCTGTAATCCAAAATAAAGCTAAACCATGATAACCACAACCCCACAAAAAACCTGCTAATGTTGCCGTTAAAGTTGATTTTGATAAAGCTATCCATAAAGGAATTAAGGCTATCCATGCTAAAAACCATAGATTACTTGGTGCAACGGTTAAACCCATTAATAAACCACCTATTAACCCAAAAAATAAATATTTTATTGCTAATTTTTGAGAAATTTTAAACCATATTAAAGATAATTTTTGCACACAAATTAAAAGATTAAGAGATAATTAAATAAAATTAATTTCAGTTATATACCAATGGTAAAAAAAATCAATTATATCAAAACCATCGCAGATGATTAGACCTCTTGCAAAATAAAAAGTAAAATCTATTTTACGATGGAAAACGTTAATTTATTAACTCATTACTCATTACCCATTACTTATTACTCGTTACTTATTACTCATTACTCCACTTCTGCAAGAAGTCTATTACTTTTTGCCTTTTTGATTACGTTTTTTATCATAACGATATAAGACTGTTATATTAATTATATATTGACTTTATAGCCATTCCCGATAGATTAATTATGTTAGATAATCTCGATTTAACCATCTCTTTAGATAAAGAAACTTATCGCACAAAAATAGAAGACTTGATGCGAGAATTACGCTCACTACAAAATATTTGCTGGTTAGAAAAACTACCCATTGTCGTAGTATTAGAAGGATGGGCAGCGGCAGGAAAAGGGGGATTAGTTAAACAAATGACTAATTATATGGATCCTAGAGGTTTTATAGTACATCCGATCTTAGCTCCTTCGGAGGAAGAAAAAAAATATCCTTTTCTATGGCGTTTTTGGCAAAAGTTACCACCAAAAGGCAGTATCGGCATTTTTTATCATAGTTGGTACACTCACTTATTAGAAGATAGATTATTCGGAGTCTTAAACAATACAAAAGTACCGATAATTATGAGGGATATTAACGCCTTTGAAAATCAATTAATTGAAGATGGCGCTGTAGTTGCAAAATTTTGGCTTCATCTAAGTAAAAAAGAGTTACAAAATCGTCTCAAAGATTATGAAAAAGATGAATTTGAGTCTTGGAGAGTCAGAAAAGAAGATTGGCAACAAGCAAAAAACTATACACAGTATAAAACTTTAGCCGAAGAAATGCTTATTTATACCAGTAGTGGTTTTGCACCATGGGTATTAGTGGAAGCAGATTGTCAAAGATGGGCAAAATTTAAGGTTTTAACCCAATTAGTTTCCACTATCAGAGAAGCCTTAGCTAAACGAGAAATTATCACTCAAACTCCTTCTTTACCCCCTCAAACCTCTTTATCTCCTACCGAAGCTGATTATCTCTCTCAAGTTGATTTAACCCTAAATTTACCCAAAGAAGAATATAAAGTTAAACTTAAACAATCTCAATTACACTTAAGAAAATTACAAAAAGACATTTTTGAAAAAAATATTGGTATTTTGATTTTATTTGAAGGTTGGGATGCCGCTGGAAAAGGTGGCGCTATTAAAAGAATTACTGATATTTTAGATCCTCGTAGCTATGAAGTCCATGCTTTTGCCGCCCCCACTAAAGAAGAGCATTTGTATCATTATTTATGGCGTTTTTGGCGACGGTTAACTCCTACAGGAAAAATAGGTATTTTTGATCGCTCTTGGTATGGTAGAGTTTTAGTGGAAAGAATTGAAAATTTTGCCACAGAAACCGAATGGAGACGTGCATATCGAGAAATTAATGAATTTGAAGCGGGGTTAGCTAGTTCTAATTATATCATTCTTAAATATTGGTTACATATTAGTCCTGAAGAACAACTGAAACGTTTTGAACTACGAAAGTTAGATCCCTATAAAAATTATAAATTAACCGATGAAGATTATCGTAATCGAGAAAAATGGAATTTATATGATGTAGCAATTAATCAAACCATAGCACGAACTAGCACTCCCCAAGCACCATGGACAATTGTACCGGGTAATGATAAATATTATGCAAGGCTAAATGTTTTAGAAACTCTCATTAATGCCATAAAATATAAACTAGGTAACTAATCATTCTCTATTTTATGATTTCCGATATGATCACTCTTACTGTTAACGGTGAATCTCAACATTGCCCTCCTAATCTCTCTTTACCTACTTTTTTGCAGTCTCTGGGTTTTAATCCTCGTTTGATTGCTTTAGAATATAATGGGGAAATTCTACATCGACAATACTGGAATACTACTTCGATCAAAAATGGCGATCGCCTAGAAGTAGTAACCATTGTCGGCGGTGGCTAAAAATCATTAATCAGCATCCTGGTTTACAGACATTATAATCCTCATGGGAGACAACGGCTTCAGGAGCAACAAAACTGCCATAATCTCGACAAATGAGGCGATAATTCCTAGTAACGGGAATACTAATAATAAATCGATCATGTCTAAGTCTTTTTCCCCTAAAATTGGTATAGCTAGTATGATTTTGGATGTTATGAATAATTTGTCTTGCTTTTAATACCACATTTCTAGGTAAACAACTCAAATCTATGGGATCATGAGAAAAAGTATCTTCCCAAGCATTTTTTTCTCTTCTTTTTTGTTCTCTTGTCATCTGGGTTTGTTCACATCTATGACAACTTTTCCCGTAGCCTGAATGACCACAATCAAATTTCTTCTTTTTTCTGGACATTTTCTTACCTGTATATTTTTTAAATATTGATTAGAGAATCAGTCAATAAAGCAAATAAACGATTCCTAATTTATCCAGAGTCTAAGAGTGAAGAGAAAATTTTGAATAGCGACAATTCATCATAATTTATCACTATAATTAGCTTTTTTCTTCAGGATGACAAAACATAGATTTAAGTTAAAATCTTCTTCCATAGAAAATAAGTTTTGTCTTAACCATAGAATAGTTATTAATATTATTTAAGATTTCATACGAATATTTCTTTTATTATCTTTGGTTTTTGATCTGTAGTTTTTATTGATTTCTTAAAATTGGTTAATTAAAATTAGTATATTAATGGGTAATAAAAAAAATGTATTTAGTCAGTTGAATAATAATAATAATTTCTGTTAGTTAACTTTAGAAGCCTAGATTTAAACTGGTAATTCGTCTTAAAGCCCTAATCTAACATTGATCCCCACAATATAAGGATACAAGATCTCTCTTAAAATCTACAAACTTTGTTGCAATTTATTAAGAAAATATCTTCATAAAACTTTAAAATACTCATAATTAATTTCAGTAGAGCAAAAAAAATTTTACTGATTTTCAGTTTTATTGTCTATTTTTTATTTGATTTTTGGAAATGTCAATATTGCGAAGAATCTTACAATTATTTCCCATCATAGTTTCTATAAATAAATTCTTCTTTGCCCATTTTAAAACAATCTTTAACAATAGCAGTTATATTTTCATTGACATCAAAAATTACTCTATTAACGCAATAATAATCATTTTTTAAATTAATTTTTGCACCAATGAAAAGTAATTGTTTTAAGTTATTTTTATGGCGATCGCATTTATGATGAGTCATTTTTATAAAAAAGCTACACCTAAATCTTTACAAATTTTCTTATTCAAATAATGTAAGATTTTCACCCCCAAACTTGGGGGGCTTTTAACAGTTAACAAAAAGTTACTTAAATCTTCTTAAACTTACTCATTTATTAAGCTATACTCTA
>JAACUG010000019.1 GCA_009993045.1 Cyanobacteria bacterium CG_2015-22_32_23 | reverse complement strand
ATAACTGAGTATAATAGGATACTTGATGAGGAGGGGTGGCAGAGTGGTTGAATGCGGCAGTCTCGAAAATTGTTAAGGTGTCAAAACCTTCGAGGGTTCAAATCCCTCCCCCTCCGTTTTTATAATTGAAAATATCCTTTTAATAAGCCGTTTTCATTCTGATGAAAGTTGTTTTATTATTCAAACTCACTGAAACTCGGCTATGTTAAAAAATTTTTTTAACTTATATTATTTATCTATCTTTTTTACTTTTATAAGCTTATCACAATGTAAAAATAAGTTAAACAATAAACATTAATTTGTTTTTAAATAAAAAGCTATATACTGATATTTTTATATATCTATATTTAAAACTAACTTAAATTTGTAAAAGTGAAGAGAAAAATTTAACTGGCATAAATAATAAATATATCAAAAAAAATTGATATAAATAAATATTAAAAAATGTTTTTTTTCAAAATAACTATGTTAATATCACCTTAAAAATCAGTAATTAAAAAATCAAAAAATTAACATGGCGATAATAACAGGAACAGCAGGTCCAGATAATCTGAATGGAACTATCGATGCGGATCTAATTGACGGTTTAGGGGGTAACGATACCCTATCTGGTGATGGTGGTAATGATACTATCAATGGTGGTGATGATAATGACAGTATCAATGGTAACACAGGAAACGATATAGTCAGTGGAGATGCTGGTAATGATACTCTCAAAGGTGGTGCTGATAATGATACCCTATTTGGTGGTGACGGGGATGATAGTTTATTGGGGGACAACGGTAATGACAGTGTCGATGGCGGTGCAGGAAATGACACACTGGTAGGTCGTAATGATGGAAATAGCCTAAGTGATACCCTCAACGGTGGTGCTGATTTTGATACTGCGGATTACTCTGCTAGTGGCGGATTTATTACCCTCGGACCTACAGGAACAATCATTAAATCTGCTGGTGCTACAGATCAATTAATTGCCGTTGAAAGCATTATTGCACCAACCAGTTCTAATAGCATTATTGATGTATCAACCTCTGGTGTTGAGGTATCCGTAAACGTTAACTTAAGTGCTTTTAGTCTTGTTGTCAATGGTGTACCTACAATTACTTCTCCTTTCATCGTACAAAATTTTGTAAACGTTGTTGGTACAAATAAAGCTGACTTTATTCAAGGGGATTCTAATAGTAATAGTTTAAATGGTGGCAACGGTGACGATACTCTAATTGCGTCAGAAGGAGATGATACCTTGACTGGAGGTAGTGGTATTGATACAGTAAATTATTCTTTTACTCTAGGTCCTATTACTCTTAGTGCCACAGGTTTAGTTTCTAAAAATGGTGGTTTGAATCAAGATACCCTTAGCGGTGTTGAAAATATCATTGCGGGTTTTGGCTTTGATAATATCATCGATGGTTCTACTATGATGAGTGGAGTCAGTATCAATGCTGATTTGACCGCAAAAAGTCTAATGGTTAACGGTGTTCCGGCTATCACTTCTCCTTTTATGGTAGAAAATTTTGTGAGTGTTACAGGTACTGACGGAAATGACACCCTCAAAGGTGATTCTAATGATAATAGCTTAGTTGGTGGCATCGGTGATGATTCTCTTATTGGTACTACTGGTAACGATACCTTAGACGGTGGGACAGGAAGTGATACTGTTGATTATAGTTCTTTAGGACAAGGAATTACCCTTAAAGCAACAGGAATCGTGCTTAAAGGTGGTAGCTTAGAACAAGATAATGTAGTTAATGTTGAAACTATTGTTGGTGCTGTAGGACAAGTTAATACCATTGATGCGTCAGATTCTGTCGATCCTAATGTTAAAATCAATGTAAACTTAGCTATAAATAGCTTAAGTGTTGTAGGTGCAGGATTAATGAATCCTAATTTCACCGTACAAAACTTCACCAGTGTTGTGGGTACATCAGGAAATGATAGTATTCTTGGTAGCAATGGCGATGATACCCTTAACGGGGGTGCTGGTATTGACACTCTACGAGGCGGTATTGGTAATGATACCTATATTGTCGATAGTAAATTTGATTTTGTTACCGAAAATCCCAATCAGGGAATTGACACCGTTTTCAGTTCTGCTGTGGGAAATACTGCTATCAGAGCTAATATAGAAAACCTAACTCTTACAGGTTCTGGTAATATTAACGGTCAAGGTAATAGCGGTAATAACATTATTACTGGAAATAGTGGGGATAATGTTCTTAATGGTGTTACCGGAGCTGATACCCTTATCGGTGGTGCTGGAAATGATACTTATTTTCTTAGCGATCTGGATGATACTATTATCGAAAAAGCAGGAGAAGGTATTGATCAAGTTAGAATTAACTTTAGTTATACTCTTGGCAATAATTTTGAAAGATTATTCTTATCGGGAAATACAAACATTAACGGTACTGGAAATAGTCTTAACAATGAATTACTAGGCAATACTGGAATAAATGTTTTAAATGGTCTTAGTGGAGCTGATACCCTTGTCGGTGCTAAAGGAAATGATATTTTATTTGCTGGAGCAAATGATGGAGTGACCGATGTAATCTCTTACAATTTAGGAGATGGTAGTGACACTGTTAATCAATTTGAAATCGCTAATGATCAGTTTTTCTTTACTGGAGTTGATAATATTGATGTCTTAG
Organism: Cyanobacteria bacterium CG_2015-22_32_23; assembly: GCA_009993045.1. GTDB lineage: Bacteria > Cyanobacteriota > Cyanobacteriia > Cyanobacteriales > Cyanobacteriaceae > Geminocystis. Next base: position 3,397 of record JAACUG010000019.1, on the reverse strand, counting down.
TATCTGGTATTAATACTCAATTACGACTTGGTAACGGCTTAGATGGAGATTCTGGATTTGGTACTGGTAGTTTATTAGCTACATTAAATAATGCGACTGGATTTACCGCCGCTAATTTAGCACCAGGTAGTAGTGGTACTTTATTCTTTAGTTAATTTATCTATATCGGGAAGATAGAAAAAGATTTAATAAGTCCAAAATTTGATTTTTCTGTCTTTTCTTTCACCATAAAAAAATTAAAATTTCGCTCTTTTTCCCAGAGGGCGATTTTTTTTTACAATCCTTTTTTCATTTCCAAAATTTTGTCAGTATTTACAGGTATAATAGCTATCATGATACTTTACCTCTTGTCTTCTCGATACTTATCCACTCTTACAGAAAAAGAAAAACTCTGATAAACTATGCTTAAGTTGTAATCTAACACTTTTTAGTTATAGACTCAAATTATAAGTTTTCTTTTGCCATTCAATCTTTTATCATGAGTTCTTTCTCCTCATTACCTCAAGCATCTGATCAATTTTTTGAATATCGTTTTATACATAGAATTAATCCCTTAGCTTATAATAATTTCTTACAATTTCAAGAAAAATTAAGGACACGGGCTAAAAATTATCAAGGTTATATTAGTGAAGATTTGCCTGTATTAGTGGAGGAGGGAGAAACTCTTGTTTTTGAAACTATATTACGATTTGATACCCCACCTGTTTTCTTGACAACTCCTGCCTCTCGCATCAAGGCGATCGCTTGACGCATATATTCAATATCTTTGTTGTTGGTCATTTTAAGTGAATTCTTTTTTTATTTATTATACGGTATCATATTCCTGTTGTTTAATTCTTCATGAATCAATAATTTATAGGATTTAATAATGAGAGTTTTCTTATCTTCTAAAGGAAATAACTGACGATAATTATTAGTTTGAATAACTATTTTTAAATCAGATTTTTTTGCCTGTTCTGAATTATTAATAGATGAGATCGCATCTTCTAAAGTTTCATCTTTTTTTTGTATTCTAACGGGTATAGGTTTATCATTAAATTGTCTTTTCAAAAAACCATCAATACCATTATTTCTTTGTATAGCAATAAACGGGTTAGTTAGGACATAATGAGAAAAAAGCAAACAAACAATATTACGAAAAAGTTTCTATAAAAAATGTCAGCACCATATAGTTATGATTTGAGAGAAAAAGCAGTTAATGCTGTTGAACGAGGCAAAAAAAAAAGTTATGTTTGCCAAACTTTAAATATTAGTCGTACTCACCAGATTTAAACAAGATAGAAAAATTCTGGGCAAGACTCAAAAATTATGTAAGTAAAATTATCACAGAAGGTAAGAATTTGATTGATGCAGTGAATGAAGCATTTATAGTTTTGTCCTAATCAACTCGTTTTTTGCTATACCTTTTTTGAAATGTTGGGTAACTTTAGCTTCGGTGATTACTTTAAGTCACTGGCCATCGCATGGGGACGGGAATTTAACAGCCCTGCAAAACAAAAACATCGATACAGGCATGGGGTTAGAAAGAATGACGCAAATTCTGCAACAAGTGCCTAATAACTACGAAACTGACTTGATTTTCCCTACACATCAACCCATAACCTTGCTTTTCGCAAAATATATTTAAGTATCGTTTCTTCTTTGGCAATAATATCCGCCGTAACCTCCATGCCAGATCGAAGGCGATTTTCTGAGTTATCATTAAGGTAAAATACATCTGGATCAATATTCACCTCATAATAAGCACTTTGAGGAGTTGCGTTATTTTGTTGAGGAATAATCACATCAGGAGAAATAGAAGTAACAGTGCCATTGAGTAAGCCATAATCAGGATAAGAAAAAGCCGTTACCCGCATTTGGGCTTTTTGATTTACTTCAAGTTTACCTCGATCTTGAGTAGCTACCTTTGCTTTAATGATTAAGGGTGTATCAAGGGGGGCAATTTGGGCAATTTCATCACCACTTCTTACCGATTGTGAAATGTTACGCAGGTTTAAACTCAATATAACTCCAGTGGATGGTGCAGAAATAACGGTTTTATATTGCTCTAATTCTATCTGTTTTATTTCCTGTTTATCGGTTGCTATTTGCTGTTGAATCTCAATTTTACGTTGATTAAAGTTGTTTGACTCTCTGTTTAATTGTGCTAGGGTAGCAGTTTTAGTGGCTTCTTCTTGGATAATTTTTTCTTCCCCTATTTGAATAGGTGCATCACTAGGATTAAGGGAGGCTAAGGCTTGATTAAGTCGGGCTTGAGAGGCTTTTATTGCTTCTTGCTGTCGTTGAATATTTTTGCGTTGGGCTTCTAAATTTGACTGATATTCTTTTAATTGTTGTTGGGTTTGAGTAACCTGTAGTTGAGCTTCTGCTAATCTATCTTTAGATATGACTCCTTCATTTTCGATTTCTTGATAACGATCGAGTTTTTCTTGAAGTGTTTTTAAAGTTGATTTTGCTCCTCCTATAGTTGCTTCTGTAGCTTTTAATTCCGCTTGATTTTTTTGTAATTCTCGTTGACTAACTTGTAAATTAGCTTGGGCTTCGGCAACTTGGGCTTGAGTAATTTGGGTTTTTTCCTGATAATCGGCAGTTATTCTCTGTAAATCGGCTTTAGCACTGATAACTCCTCGATTTAGTTTATTTTCCTCCGCTACTATTTGATTATCAAGATATTGTATCTGTTCTTCTAAAATTTTGATTTGTAATAAATTCTGCTCAATGTTTGCCTTTAGCTGTTGTTTTTTACTTTCTAAACGACTATCGTTAAGTATAGCGATGGTGTCTCCTTCCTTAACGGTTTGATTCACTTTCCCCGAAATCGCCGTTACCACTCCTTCTGTAGATGCTTGTACAATTTTCACCTCCCCATTAGGGCGTACTATTCCTTGAGCTTTAACGGTGACAGGTAAGGGCGTAACGGCACAAACTGCGACGGCAATTCCAACGGTGCTAACTAAAAACAAGCCTCCCACTTTCATCCAGTTACTGATAGGTGGTAAAAATTCATCATGGTGCAGAGGAGAAATCAATTCAGGGGTGCGATCGCTGTACATAATCAATAACAAAATTTTCTCTGATTTTAGTGTAACTTAATTACTTTATCTTAAGTCTGTTAATATTAAACCTTATTGACATAGTATTAATAGTGATACTATAATTTTAGAAATTAAGTTCGTGACGAAAATAAAAAAACTTGGGGTGAGCGAAAAAATAGTTGGGAAATATAGCCTTGAACATTGGGCAAAGGGCAATGGGCAATGGGCAATGGGCAATGGGCAATGGGCAATGGGCAATGGGCAAAGGGCAATGGGCAATGGGCAATGGGCAATGGGCAAAGGGCAAAGGGCAAAAAGCTAAAAATTTAGCCGTTATTATTTATAGATTAACCAATAATTAC
>JAACUG010000041.1 GCA_009993045.1 Cyanobacteria bacterium CG_2015-22_32_23 | reverse complement strand
ACTGTCGAAATTCATCCCACGCTCATTTCATGGGCGGTTTTTTAACGAAAAATAGAGCGTGGGACTTCTTTCTCCATTTTTGTTAAAATTCATAACTAGGGCGATGCACACCCCACAATTTCTCATTAAACTTTCGTAGCACGATTTCCGCCCATATTTTCGCCATCTCGCACACGTTTACCACGCCAAAGTAATTTTAAGGGTGTACCTTTAAAGCCTAATTGTTGACGAAATTGTTTTTCAATGTAGCGACGATAATTATTATCTAACCGTTTCGGATCATTAACAAACAAAGCAATAGTTGGAGGTTTACTGGTTACTTGCGTACCGTAATAAATACGCCCTTGTTTTCCTTGTCGGGTAGTTGGAGGTGAATGCCATTTAAAGGCTTCTTCTAACACTTCATTGATTACTGCTGTACTAACTCGTTTTTTATGGCCTTCGGCAGCGTTATCGACTAACTCGAAAATATTTTCTACCCTTTTACCCGTCATAGCCGACACAAAGACTCTTTCTGCCCATTCCATAAAGAATAAACGATCATCTAGCATTTTCTGGTATTCATAGATAGTATGGGAATCTTTTTCTACGGCATCCCATTTATTAGCTATGATAACCGCCGCTCGTCCTTCATCGATAATTCTACCAGCTAACTTCAAATCTTGCTCGGTAACGCCGTCGATAATATCGATAACGAATAAAACCACATCTGCCCGTTTGATGGCTTTAAATGCCCTGTTAATGCCGAAAAACTCTGCACCATAATCTACATTTTTTTTCCGTCTAATTCCAGCAGTATCAATCAAACGGTAGGTTTTACCATTTCTTTCTACCACCATATCGATAGCGTCACGGGTTGTACCTGAAACGGGGCTAACAATAGAGCGTTGCTCTCCTGTCAAAGCATTTAAAAGGCTTGATTTACCTACATTTGGCCGTCCAATGATGGCTACTTTTATTTCCTCTACTTCCTCTATTTCATCCATAGTGGGTAAGTATTGAATTAAATCACCTAACAGTTCGGCTGTACCATTGCCATGAATAGCGGAAAGAGGATAAGGTTCACCTAAACCTAAATTCCAAAATTCTGCGGCTAAGGTTAATCCATCTTTTTCTGACTCACATTTATTGACGGCTAATACTGTAGGTACATTTTGAGTGCGTAACCATGCCGCAATTTCCTCATCTCCTGCGGTTAATCCCATTTGTCCATCCACCACAAATATAGCAGCTACGGCTTCGGCTAATGCGGCTTGTGCTTGTTCACGAATAAAAGGCAAAAATTCGGTATCATCATCAAAGACTAAACCCCCTGTATCCACAATCTGAAATTCTCTATCTTCCCAGAATGCTTGACGATAAGTCCGATCTCTTGTTATACCCGGTTCATCATAGACAATAGCATCTTGTTCACCAGATAAACGATTAACGAGAGCAGATTTACCGACATTTGGGCGCCCAATTATGGCAACGATAGGAAGCATGATTTTTAAAAATAAAACATAACCTTCCTATTATATCTTATTTGTCAGGAAAAGTCAAGTTAGGAGATAGGAGTTAGGAGATAATTAGTTTAAATACTTTCGCTGTAATCAATTTCTCCATAGAGATCATACACGTCTGAGGATGTAATTTTAACTTTAACAATCGTACCTAAATTCGCTTCTCCTGTTACATACACTAAACCATCTACTTCTGGCGCAAAACGAGGCGATCGCCCGATTAATTCACCAGTACTAGGATGTTCTTGTTCAATCAAGACAGGGATAATTTTACCAACTTCTTGCTGATTTTTTCTGGCGGCGATGGGTTGTTGTAACTCCATCAAGGTATTATAACGTTCTTCTTTAATGTTATCAGGCACTTGATTATCTAAATCATAGGCTTTTGTACCTTCTTCGGGGGAGAATGTAAACACCCCTACATGATCAAATTCATGTCTTTCGACAAATTGTAACAAGTGTTGAAAATGCTCTTGTGTTTCACCCGGAAAACCCACAATAAAAGTTGTGCGCATAATAGCATTAGGTAAAGCTAGTTTGATGCGATGGATAATTTCATCATTAACTTTTCCTTGCCAAGGGCGATTCATGGACTTTAAAATATCAGGGTGAGAATGTTGTAAAGGTAAATCTAAATAAGGCAGGATATTAGAAGTTTCTCTCATGGCTGCGATGACTTTATCCGTTAACCCAGTAGGGTAGGCATAATGTATTCTAATCCAAGGAATATCAACTTTTCCTAAAGCGCGTAATAATTCTGCTAATTTTGGTTCACCATATAAATCAACACCATAATTAGTAGTAATCTGGGAAATTAAGATTAATTCTTGCACTCCTTGATCTGCTAACTGCTGGGCTTCTGCTACGATAGATTCAATGGTACGGGATCTTTGATTACCTCGTAAATGAGGAATAATACAAAAAGCACAACGATAATCACAACCTTCTGCTACTCGCACATAAGCAACACCTTCGGTAGTAGTGCGATAACGGGGTATATTTTCATCAGCGATAAAAGTTGGGGTAGCAGAAACTGCTTTTACTCTTTCTCCAGCCTCTACTCGTTGAATAACTTCGACAATATTTTGGTAATCACCTGTACCCACGATAGCTACAGCTTCGGGTAATTCGGCTAATAATTCCTCTTGAAAATGTTGTGCCATACAACCAGAGATAATAATTTTTTTCTGGTTTTCAGCTAATTCTACTAAAGTTCTTACGGATTCTTGACGAGCAGATTCAATAAAGCTACAAGTATTGACAATGACATAATCGGCTAATTCTTCAGTATTATCGATAGGATAACCTGATTGTGCTAGTAAGCCTAGCATATGCTCAGAATCAATGCGATTTTTTTCACATCCTAAGTGAGAAACGGCGATGGTTGGCTTATTGCCCATATTTTGCGGTGGTGTAAATTTTTTACAACTCTTATTGTATATTTTTTTAGAAGATAGGAGACAGGAGGTAAAAGGAAACGGGGAGATAGGAAGAATGTTGAATAGTGTTTATAAATTCATTATTTAAAACCTGAAACCTACCTTCATCACACTCTAATATTTACTGAAAGTTTTGTTTAAGTCTGCGATTAACTCGTCTAACTCTTCAATAGCTTGGGTAACATCTAAGCGTAAACTACCTAAATCTGGTTTTTCTAGTAGTTGTACTAATAATTCTCTTTTACTAGCGATGACATTAATTTGTTCAATAATAGCAGTAGTCATAATTTTAATAATCAATAAAATAATTATAGTTTGTTATCTATTATCCATTGTAAAGCCTCATTTTTATCATTAATTTTACCTTGTATATACGCAATTTGTACCTCAGTTAATAATTGTTTAATTAATGCACTAGGTGGAATTTTCAAGAAGTTAATTAAATCATTACCAGAAAGTAACGGTTGGGGATGTGCAACGGCATCAGAATTATTAAAGTAACGTTTCAATAGCACAATAATTAAATCTTCAGAAATATCATCCGCAAGGGCAAACATAGCTAAATTAGGGAAAATATTACCTACAGATAAGAAGAAAAAATATTGTAAGGATAAATCATGAATAAAGTTTTTTTCTAGTAAACAATGAGTATATTTAAGAATAGTTATTACTGCCTTAATTTCTTGACGAGAATATTTTAGATTAATTAATTCTTTTTCCGCAATTATGGGATTATTTGAAGTTAAACAAGCTAATTTTGCTGTAATCAAATATTGATAGTTAGTCTCATTAAAATAACTGAATTCTCTCTTTAAATATTGATAATAAAAATCTATTCTTTCTAAGTAATTTACTTTATAATTTTGACAATTATTAAAAATAGTAGATAATAAACCATCTTTAAACATTTCTTTTAACCAAAAACTACCCTTTTTATCTTCTAATAAATAATTTAATTCAGTATTAATTCTCTCCTTGGCAACATTATTTAAAAGTGGAGTTAATGTAATAATGGTTTGACGAGTTTCAGATTTTATGGTAAAATCAAGTTGACAAGCCTGACGATAACCTCTTAATAACCGTAGAGGATCATCTTCTAAATTCTCACTACATATCATTCTAATTATCCTTTTTTTTAGGTCTTTTTGTCCATTAAAAGGATCAACTATTTTTTTTTGAAAACAATCATAAGCTATAGCATTAATAGTAAAATCTCGACGGGTTAAATCTTTTTCAATGGTTTCTCCTTCTTGTTGGGCAAAATCAATGGTTGCGTGAGGAAAAACTACCCTTACAATATTTCGTTTAGCATCTAAAATAACAAACCCTGCTGAATATAAATTAGCAATATTTTTAGCTATTTTTATTACTGAATTAGGTAAGACAAAATCTAAATCTAAATAATTTCTCTTTCGGGATAACAAAACATCACGCACTGCACCTCCTACTAAATAAGAATGAGGGGGTAATAAATCTAAATTAAAAGGTAAATTATCAACAATAAATTTATCTAAAAACATAAAAAAATAACCAAATTTTGAGTTATATTAAATCTACCTAAGTTCGAGGATATTAAACCTGAAACCTTCTCTATTGGATATTCAAAGCATATAATTGAAGTTAAATATAGTGATTTTAAATCATTTTTGAAAAATAAAATTATGGAATTATTATTGATATTATTAATGATTATTTATATTCAGAAAAAAAGTTATTGCTAATGACTAATTAACAGTAAAAAACTTTGAATTAAACCAATAATTAAACCTAAAATTCCTCCTAAATTAACAATAGCTTGTAATTCACTTTTAACAATACTTTGAGTGGCTTCTTCTAAATGTTCAGGAGTAGTCGCTTTTATTCTTTCAATAATAACTTGATCAATGGATAAAATAGGAATAGCTTGGGCGACAATTTTTTCTAAATCTTCTTCTAAATAACGCTCTAAAATTAATGCTAATTCTTGACTAACTAAACCTAAAGAATTATTTACCACATTAGAGCCTTGTAAACGATTAATAATTAATACAGATACTTTATTCCAGTCAATAGATAAACCAAATTCATGTAAAAAATCTCCTCCTTTTTCTTGAATATAATCCCTCACCGCTTTATTAGTAGTTTGACGTAATTGTTTAACCGTTGTCATCGGTAAATTTTGTAAAGAAAAACTCATAAAAAACTCTTTTAATCTGTTTCTTATTTCCAGAGATAAAAGTAATTCTTTAATGCGTAAATTCGCCATTTCTTTTTCATCTAAACAAAAAGTGCGTAAACGATTTAAGGAATTTTTAACACCGAATAAATTTGCGACAACCCAGTAAGTGCCGCTAGTTTTTTCTCTGAAACCTTCATCAATAACACTAATATTTCTATCTGTCAAAAAGTTAACTAAGGCTTGACGTAATAAATCAGGAGAAAAAATTACTTGCAGTAACCAATCTGATAATTGTCTAGCTTGAATTTCTGTTAATTTAAACTCTAATAAAACCCTATCAAAAATTTGATCAATTTGGCTTGATAAAAAATCATCTTTTCTAGCTAAAACTTTTAATAATTTTGGCAAAGCATCGCCGAATAAATCTCTTAAAATATCCGCTAAAATTTTTGCAGATTTTTGTTCTTTATCATCTTTTATTTGCTTTAATGTTAATTGTAATAACCACAAAATTACCCCTTTTACTCTTTCAGTTTCTAGTAATCTTTTAGCTAATTTTTGCAATTCTTCAGGAGTCAATAAAGAATTCATGATAGTATCAGAAACTCTTTTCGCTAATCTTTCCTGATTTCTAGGAATTAAACCAGGGGTAAAGGGTAATTGTTTGTTTAAAAAGTATAAAGGTTTATAAGGACGAAATAGCATTTTTATGGCTAAATCATTAGTAAAATATCCTATAATCGAACCTGCTACAGGGGGAAGCGCTATTTGCCACCAATTATAAAATTCTAACGGCATTATCACTAACTAATTAATTATAAATGTATGTTTTTTTTGTAATAAACTGTTGTCAAATTGAAGAATAAAATTTATGATTATCATATTTATTTAATAAAATTTTTACTTGATTACTTAATTAAATATTACCTTAAATTTAGGATAAATAACTGAATAAAAGTATCATTAAATTATTAACAAATATTCTAATTTTTATAGTAAGTTTATAGTTAATTATAGATTATGAATGATCAACTATTTGATTTATTTAGTTAATACTAAAATTCCCATTATACCACCAAATAAAGGATAATGGATTCCTTGAGAAAAACCTGCATTTAAACCTAATTGAATTTGACTTTCACCATTAGGAAAACGCTCTAAACTAGGGTAAATATAAGCATATTCCGAAGATGTACCTAAAAAATCAGCAATTTTTACCACCACATTATCTAAATACCATTTTTGACTATTTGCTACCCAATCTTCTGAGGGTTTATGAAAATCTAAAATAGCGACTTTTGCTTGGGGTTTCAACACTCGTTGAATTTCAAGTAAACAAGCAGGAATATCTGTGACATTTCTTAAACCATAACCCATAGTGGCACAATCAAAAGAATTATCCTCAAAAGGCAAATTTAAAACATCAGTTTCTAACCATTGAATTTCACTATTTAAAGACTTATTATGTTGTTTTTTTTCTGCCTCAGCTAATAATTCTGAGGAAAAATCAACGCCGATAACTTTCCCTTGAAAAATTTGTTTTGCCATCAAAAACGTTAAATCCCCCGTACCACAACAAAGATCTAAAGCAGTGTCAAAAGGGTGCGGATTACTCCATTTAACCGCCATCAGTTTCCAAACACGATGAATACCAAAACTTAACCAATCATTCATTTGATCATAAATTGGTGCAATATCATTAAAAAGAGTTTGAATATCTTGAGAGTTAGGAGAAGAAGTCATCGTTAATAGTTTTAATAGTTAAAGTCTTCGGGGGTTTTAGAAAAAAAATCTTCGCAAAATATTTGATGATGAGTTGACTTTGCATTGAGCAAAATTTATTATACAATATGTGACTAATTTTCACTATACTTAAATGCTAAAACTTAAAAACTGAAAGAGGATTATTTATTGTTCACTGTTTACTATTCATGATCATTTAGCATATTATGCTAGACAAGAAAAATAACTAGAAAAAATAATATGTTTGAAAAATTGACACCTCCAGAAGTTGGTAGTAAAATTAAATTTGACAATGGTTTACCTATAGTACCTGATAATCCTATTATTCCTTTTATTCGTGGTGATGGTACTGGAGTTGATATTTGGCCAGCTTCTGAGAAAGTAATTGATGCTGCGGTAGAAAAGGCTTATGGTGGTAAACGCAAAATTAGCTGGTTTAAAATCTATGCCGGAGATGAGGCTTGTGAGAAATACGGCACTTATCAATATTTACCCGAAGACACTTTAACTGCCATTAAAGAATATGGTATCGCTATTAAAGGTCCTCTAACAACCCCCATTGGTGGCGGTATTCGCTCTCTTAACGTGGCTTTAAGACAGATTTTTGACCTTTATACTTGTATTCGTCCTTGTCGTTATTATGAAGGGACACCATCTCCCCATAAAACCCCTGAAAAATTAGATATTATCGTTTATCGGGAAAATACAGAGGATATTTATTTAGGTATTGAATGGAAAGAAGGTTCAGAAATTGGACAAAAATTGATTAAAATTCTTAATGAAGACTTAATTCCCGCTACACCTGAACACAAAAATAAACAAATTCCCCTTGATTCAGGTATCGGCATAAAACCTATTAGCAGAAAAAACTCTCAGCGTTTAGTAAGACGAGCGATTCAAAATGCTTTACGTTTGCCGAAAAATAAGCAAATGGTGACTTTAGTTCACAAAGGCAATATCATGAAATATACTGAAGGAGCGTTTCGTGATTGGGGTTATGAAGTTGCTACTACAGAATTTCGGCAAGAATGCGTTACGGAAACGGAATCTTGGATTTTAGGTAATAAAGAGGCAAATCCTGATATTTCCATCGAAGATAATGCTCGTCAAATTGAGCCGGGTTATGATGGTTTAACTCCTGAAAAACAAGGGGTGATTTGTAATCAAGTTAAAACTATTTTAGATGCCATTTGGGATACCCACGGTAATGGACAATGGAAAGATAAGATCATGGTAAATGATCGCATTGCTGATAGTATCTTCCAACAAATTCAAACTCGCCCCGATGAATACTCTATTTTAGCAACCATGAATCTCAACGGCGACTATTTATCTGATGCCGCTGCCGCTATTGTTGGTGGTTTAGGTATGGGGCCAGGTGCTAATATTGGTGATAACTGCGCTATTTTTGAAGCTACTCATGGAACTGCTCCGAAACACGCAGGACTTGATCGCATTAACCCCGGATCTGTTATCCTATCAGGAGTGATGATGTTAGAATTTATGGGATGGCAAGAAGCCGCCGATTTGATTCGCTCTGGTATTAGTAAGGCGATCGCATCCAGACAAGTTACCTATGATTTAGCAAGGATGATGACTCCTCCTGTTGAGCCTCCTTTGAAATGTTCAGAATTTGCTCAAGCAATTATCGACAATTTTGATAGTTAATAATTAATCTGTCTAAATTTAAGTTGATTATTATAAGGATTGTAAAGGGTATAGGAAGCGATATTAACTGTTTTTCCTATATTCCCCACTCCAATTAACCGTTTTTTGCTGACTTCCTTTACTTCAGATATAGATTTGTTATCTAAAGTTACGATGGAGGACTCTATCAAACCTGATTGTAACTCATAATCAAACATTTGACTGGATCTACCGCAGAATAGATAATTAACATTAACACGATTAATTCGATCGAGAATAATCCAAGGGGAAGTATCAGGAGTTAAAACTTCACTCACATTAACAGTGCTACCATGAATTAAAAGACAGTCAAACTCCACAAAACCAAAATCTAAACCTCGTAACCATTCCACCGTGTCACGAGAAACACAATCCCAAAGTTTTTTAGTCACATCAACTCCAAATTGATCGATCAACTCCACAGGATCAGCAGTAGAATGTAAACTATGAAGAATGAGACATTGCTCTTCCCACCACCCACGACAAACTCGAAGAGGGATAGAATGATTAGGGTGACAAATTTCTTTAACTAAAGCCTCATTTTCCTCACTGATACCAATAATATCACCCAAAATATAGATTTCTTCCACTGACACTTTTTGTCGCAAAATATCATCGATAACTGCGTGATAAGCCTGTAAATTTCCTTCAATTCCGCTTAAAATTGCCCACATTTTTTTAATGAATAGTTAATAGTGAATAGTTGATAGTGAATGACGGGATAGGGAGAAAATTTATTAATTCTTAATTGTTATTGTTCAATAATCGCTTTAGCAGATTTAAGCTATAAGCCTTGTCAATTTATTGCAAGGCGGTTTAATGTTAACTTTGTCAGTCTGCTGGACGGTTAATGATGTAAATTTATAAATGTTTAATTGCTATTGGATCATTTTCTGTTTGGTATTCTCTTAATTCTTAATTCTTAACTATCTTTGACAAACATGAGTTGCGTCTTCGGCTTTTTCTGCAAACTCTAAACCTTTAGCCAAGCGCCATGCAAAAATCGGCGGTAAACCTTTTTCGATAATATCCCGACAAGTTGACTGATAATCATAGCCTACCTCCCTTAAAATTATCTCCTCTGTCTCTGTGTTGTATATCACATAGGTTGCATTTGGTCTTCCGTGACGAGGCTCACCCACCGAGCCCACATTAATAATACGTTTTATAGGAGTTTGAAATTGTCTCTCTGACTCTGATTCAATGTTAGATTGATTCACCCGAATTTGTAACATTCCAGCGTTTAAAGTTCGATCGTAAGGAATATGGGTATGTCCACAAAATAAAACGTCAGCATCAGCACTTAAAACACGCTCTAAGGCAGTAAAAGCATCCATTTCAGGCAAAATGTATTCATGATTGCTGTTAGGGCTACTATGGGCAAAACAGAGGTTTTCAAGTTTGATAGTATGAGGTAATTTAGCTAAAAATTGACGATTTTCGGCAGTAATTTGTTGATTTGTCCATTCATGGGCGATTATACCTCTTTTTTCTGCTAATAAAGAAGGATAGCTACATTCACAGGAATTTAACCCTTCTACTATATCCTCATCCCAACAACCTTGCACGGAAGGAATCTGTAACTCTCGGATTTTATTGACAATTTCGTTAGGGTGAGGACCATAACCCACCAAATCTCCTAAACTATAAATAGAATCGCACTGATTTTCGTCAATATCCTTTAACACAGCTTCAAAAGCAGGTAAATTAGCGTGAATACAAGACATAACGGCAATTTTCATTAATTTTCTTTCCTTAATCTGATTAATTTTTAAATTTGTTTATATTACTATACCCTAACAAAAATGTTATTAATTAGGGTTTGCGGTTGGGAGTCAAAAGACTATTAAAATCAAACCTGAGTTCGATATAAAATTTTAGGTGGTGTAAAGGTGTCGGGTGTCAGGTGTCAGGTATTAGGTTAAAGAATTTATAAAAAATATATCTAAATTGATTTTATGATGTTCAATTCGGGAAATTAAATATTTAATGTTCGGACAAAAAACCTGAAACCTGCTACCTGATGCCTAAAACCTGCCCTTCTCCGATATTCTTACATCGAACTGAGGTAAAATCAAAGGTTTATACATTTCTTCATCGTTTCCTAGTCTCTCTAATCGATAAAAACTTTTTGAGCAACCCTAATTAAATCCCGTATATTGCCCTCCTAAACCTTCCACAATTGCCTTCGTATTACTAATTAACATTTTTTTATAAGACTCCCCTTCCGTGCCTTTTTCTCCTAAACCATCTGCATATAATTCTTGGGTTGAGACTTGTACATTTGCTTCTTTTGCCACGGTTTCAATTAACTTTGGATTTACCGAACTTTCGGCGAAAATAGTTGGTACTTGAGTTTTTTTAATCTCTTTTACCAAATTTCCTACAGTACCAGCACTAGGGGATTCTTCTGTACTTAAACCCGATAAAGCCCCTTGAAAATCGATGCCATAGGCGGCAACGTAATAACCGAGAGCATCATGGTTAGTCACTAATTTGCGTTTTTCAGGAGGAATAGTAGCAATTTGTACTTTAATCCATTGATCTATCTTACCTAATTCTGTTTTGATGTCATTTGATCGAGTTTGATATTTTTCTCCTAAATTTGGCTGTAGTTGAGTTAATCCTTCCGTAATTACTCCCACCATCGCTATCCCATTTTTAGGATCATGCCATACATGAGGATCTGGGATTTTTTCTTCGTTACCATGTTCATTATCATGATCTTCCTCACCGTGATCATGGCCACTCGCCATAATCGGATTGGGTACTGCTTGTTCATGAACGGCAATTTTTGGGTTACTATTGCTAGTGGCTTTAATTAATTTAATGAGGTTGGGATCGAAATTATAACCACCATAAAACACTAAATCAGCATTTTCGATCAATTGTCTATCTTCAGGTGTCGGTTGATAAACATGGGGATCAATTCCGGGAGCGACTAAACATTTCAAATCTACCGTATCTTGTGCCACTTGTTTAGTAAGATCACATAAAACGCTGGTAGTTGCTACCACTAAAGGGAGATTCTGGGTTGAAGTCGAAGTTTCTGCGGTTTTTTCCACTTTCGGAGAGGGAGTACAACCCCATAAACCTACGAAAATAGTCAAAATACTTAATTTTCTTAACATAATTACTGCTTTAATCTAAAATAATGAGAATGATTATCATATTATATATATGTTAGAAGTAAAACATTTAGTTGTCAACTATCGAGGGTTAATGGCGGTTGATAACATTAGTTTTTGTTTAGTGCCAGGGGAAGTCGTGGGCATAATTGGACCTAATGGAGCGGGTAAAAGTACTCTTTTAATGGCAATTTTAGGCTTGATTCCCTTAGAAAAAGGCATTGTTCAATTTCATTCTCGTACTTTATCGACACAATTAAAACAAGTGGCATATATTCCCCAAAGAGTTCAAATTGACTGGGATTATCCCATCACAGTGGAAAATGTAGCCATGATGGCAAGAATAAGGCATACAGGTTTATTTCGTTCCTATTCTCGTCAATCAAAGTTAATTGTCAAAAATGCCTTAGAAAGAGTGGGAATGTGGGAATTGAAACACCACCCCATTGGCGAGTTATCAGGAGGGCAACAACAGAGGGTATTTTTAGCCCAAGCATTGGCACAAGAGGCGAATTTATTCTTATTTGATGAGCCATTTGTGGGAGTTGATAAAAAAACGGAGGCGATGCTTTTTGATGTCTTTGATGAGCTTAAATCTGAGGGCAAAATTTTATTAGTAGTAGGGCATGAATTAAGAGAAACCACGAGAGAATACGATCGATTTTTGTTAATTAATAAAACTTTAATTGCGGATGGTACTCGTCAAGAAGTTATTACGGCTACGAATATCCAAAAAGCCTATGGTGACAATGTAATTTTCTTGGAAGGTAATGCTAAAAATGACTAATTTTATCGACATAATTTTTGAGCCTTTACAGTTTGAGTTTATGAGAAATGCTCTAATAATAATTGTTTTTTTAGGGGTTTTATGTGCTGTAACGGGAAGTTTTTTAATTGTCCAAAGAATGGGATTATTAGGAGATGTTATTGCCCACGCTGTATTACCAGGATTGGCGATCGCATTTTATTTAGGTATAGATATATTTTTAGGAGCATTTATTTCAGGAATATTTAGTACGTTAATAATTGCATGGATTAAAGAAGAATCAAAGATAAAAATAGATGTAGCAATGGCATTAGTTTTCTCTGGTTTTTTAGCCTTAGGAATTATGTTAATTACTCTTTTAAAAAGTAGAATAGATTTACATAGTTTTCTATTTGGTGATATTTTAGTCGTAACAGTAACGGATGTTTTAAGGACTTTAATAATTACTTTTTTTATATTAACATTTATCAAATTATTTTATAAAGAATTACTATTTTATACCTTTAATCCTTTAGGCGCTCAAGCGGTAGGTTTGCCCGTAAAATGGCTTAATTTAATGCTCATTTCTGCCATAACTTTAACTATTATTGCTAGTATGCAAGGAGTCGGAGTTGTGTTAGTAGTTTCCCTTTTAATCGCACCTAATATTACTGCTTATTTATTAGTCAAAGAATTACATCAAATGATGATTTTAGGAGCAGTTTTTGGCAGTATTAGCGGAGTAATTGGTATTTATTTAAGTTATTATTTAAACGTACCTTCTGGAGCTTCAATCGTCCTTGTTGCGAGTATTTTATTTCTATTAGCTTTATTATTTAGTCCTACTCAGGGTATTTTAACCCGTCCAGAAATGCTTTATAAATTTAGACATATTTTTAGAATAAAAATCAAAAATTAATATAAGTTCGTAGTTATCCCTTTAGAGGTAAAAAATAGTATTTATTAAGGCAAAAGCAGTGTCAGGGTTGAATATTATTTAACCCCTAGAAATAATTTTTATGTTTAAAATTTTATTGTTATATTAGATATGGAATGAATAATCAAAAAATCTCAAATCATTAACTTAAGAGTATAAATAATGAGAAAAAATTATGACTACAGTTTTAAATCTTGAGTCTATTACCTCTTTAAATCGAGATCAATTTTATCAACTTTGTCTCAATAATCCCGAATTATCATTAGAAAGAAATCCTCAAGGAGAGTTAATTATTATGTCGCCCGTTGGTGGTATGAGTGGAAAAAAAGAAGCCAATTTAATTATTGATATTGGTAATTGGAATCGTCAAAAAAAACTAGGGGAAGTTTTTAGTTCATCCACTATTTTTAGTTTACCAAAAGGGGGCGATCGCAGTCCAGATGTGGCTTGGGTTTCTTTGCAAAAATGGGAAAAATTAACAGAAAAAGAAAGGGAAGAATTCCCCCCTATTTGCCCTGATTTTGTCATTGAATTAAGATCAAAAAGCGATAGACTTAAACCATTACAAGAAAAAATGAGGGAGTATTTAGACTCAGGTTTACAATTAGGGTGGTTAATTAATCCACAAATATCCTGTTTTTTAAGGGGAGTTAGAAGGGGTATAATTGTTGTTAAAAATCACCTAAGTTGAAACTCCCCTAAAGACTCTTTTACTTGTTGTTGATAAAAATAAACCGCAGAATCCTCAAGGCAAAAATCCCCCAAGGTGTCAGCAATGGCTTGTTTCTCTAAATTACAACCAATAATTTCTAAACCGCTAAAATGAGTTGGTCTTCCTTCTGTTGATAATGGTATATTCAAGGGATAAAATTCATGATTGTAGCTGTTGTGTAAGTATTCACCATAGACACATTGACCATCCATAATATCAAATATACCTTTAGCTCGAAGAATATCACCATAAGCGCCTTGAGTTAATTCCTGCCAAAAAGTCTCTAAACTAGCAAAATCTACCACTTCTTGGGTTAAACCTGCTCGATGTATTTGTAAATTAGAAAAAGAGTTTAAATTATCCTTAATTATTACTTCTTGATTGACAATAATTTTATCTACTAATCCTTGCCATTTTTCTTGATTTTCGTCTTTGCTAACTAGCACAATTTTTTGACAATTTAAAGCTAATAAAAGCGGTAGAATTGCTTTCAAATCCAGATATTCAGGAATTTCTAAATAAATATCATTTTTTTGGGCTAAATTTAATAATTCTGTGGGAGATTCTACATCAGTAATTGATAAATCAGGGAAAAAACTTTGTAAAAAAGCACCATCAATAGGAAAAGTTTGAGTTTGCGGACTAAAATAATAACTATCCTCATTATTTTCTTTAATTTGTTGTTTTATCCAATGGGTTTTTCCTACCCCAAAGTTACCCATTACTGCGATTATCATATTTTAAAATTAAGAATTAAGAATGAAAAATGAAGAATGAAAAATTAAGATTTATTCATTAACAAGGCATTGTTGTAGTTTAGTTTTTAGTTTATTTTCATCGAGATTTCGCCCTATCATTACTAACTGATTTTTAGGATTATTTTGCCATTCTTCTGTATCAATATCATAGCGTTTTCCGCTTAGTTGAAAAATATGTTTTAATCCACTTTCAGCAAACCATAAAATTCCTTTTGCCCTAAATACTTGATTCATGATATTATCCGTGATGAAATTCTGAAATTTATCTACGTTGAAGGCTCGATCGAACTCTACAGAAATAGACATAAAACCATCTACTTCTAAATGATTAGAGTGGTGATGATCATGGTGATCATGTTCATGATGATGATGGTGATGATCATGAGAATTAGTAACAGATTCAGAAGGATAATTAGTTGGTTTACTTATATCAATATCCAAAATTAAAGGTAAGGGTACTTTACCATATTCAGTGTGCAAAATATTAGCACCTTGTTTAATACAATAAATATCTTTTTCTAACTCCTTAATTTTATCTTCAGTTACTAAATCAATCTTATTTAATAAAATTATATCACCATAAATTACCTGTTTTAAAGCCGCATTACTCTCGAAATGTTCCGCCGTAAAATTTTCTGCATCAATTAAAGTTAAGACAGAATCAAGACGAATTAAATCTCGTAATTCTGGACTTAAAAAAGTTAAAACTATCGGTAAAGGATCGGCTACTCCCGTAGTTTCCACAATTAAATAATCAATTTTTTTATCACTTTCTAATACTTGATAAACCGTATCTAATAAATCATCATTAATGGTGCAACAAATACAACCATTACTAAGACTTAACATATTTTCTTCTACAGATATTAATAACTGACTATCAATATCAATATCTCCAAATTCATTAACTAAAATTGCTACTTTTAAATCTTGATTATTTGTCAGAATATGATTAAGTAAAGTAGTTTTACCACTACCTAAAAAACCCGTAATAATCGTAATAGGTAAACCTCTTTTCGGTAAAACAAAATTATCCATATATAGATTAAGAATTAAGAATAAAAAATATCTCTAACACTCTCGATTATGATTCTACATTTTGACTACGCTCAATAGTCATATTGCATTACATTGAGCGTAGATACTCTAACCTCCCAACACCTTACCACGATTAATTATTAAAAGTGGGTCGATGTTGAATTAAATTCATAAATTCTTGACGAGTTTTTACGGAATCATTAAAAATACCTCGTAATGCACTTGTAGAAGTCCAAGATCCGGGTTTCTGTACTCCACGCATCACCATACACATATGAGTCGCTTCTATAACCACAGCTACCCCTTGAGGTTGTAATAAACCCTGTAAAGCATCAGCAATTTGGGCAGTTAAACGTTCTTGTACTTGTAAACGTCTGCTAAACATTTCACAAATACGAGCAATTTTCGACAAACCAATAACTTTCCCATTAGGAATATAAGCCACATGAGCGCGTCCTAAAATTGGTAGTATATGATGTTCACAAGAGCTAAATAAATCAATATCTCTGACTAATACCATTTCATTGGCATTCTCATGAAAAACCGCGCCGTTTAATAATTCATCGAGGGATTGATTATAACCAGAGGTAAGAAACTTTAAGGCTTTAACTACTCGTTTAGGCGTGTCTCTTAATCCTTCTCTGTCGGGATTTTCTCCTAATCCTAGTAATAATGTTCTAACAGCTTTCACCATATCTGCTTCGGTGACAGAAGGTTGAGATTCCATCACAAGGTTAGGTAAGGAATTATTACGGTGAATATCTTTGATGATAGAAGATTCTGTGTATGTCATATTTTTAGATGATGAAACTAATTAAAATGATAATCGTTATCGTTAATTTTGACAAGGATTTTGCATCATAGTTTTTGTATTTTCATTTTTTATTATCGGTTTAGAGATTTGATCGAGCAATGCTAAGCTAAGACGTATTAATTTAGAATATAATTTTAGTCAGAAAATATCCAGATAAAATTTACGTCTATAAAAAACTTTTTGTCAGAGGAAGAAAAAAATATTTACAAAATGCCTTAAAAATAGAAAATAGATCGAAAGTTAGGCAAATAATTTTGATATTTTTATGAGAAAATGATGGCAAAAATTATCAACAAATAGCTGATTTTTTGGGTTGTTCTTCCATTCCAAAACAGGGACTTACTAGGCAGTGGAGGGGAATCCTAATAATGTACATTCACGACAAGATAAAAGAAGAAGTAAAAAAAGAATGGATAAATAAGGGAAATAAAGAATAATTAGCAAAAATAGTGAATCAATTATTAAATGAAAGAGATTTAGTAATTAATTGGAAGAAAAAAATTAAGAATAAAGGTGAATTAATGAATGTAAGTTAAATGCGTCTTAGCTTATTGCTAGTAGCTTTGATTAATTTAATTAGGCTGGGATCGAAGTTATAGAAGATATGATTCCATAACATTAAATTTCATATAATCATATCTCCTATTTTCTGATAATTTTTACCATACTTCTTCCATAGAAATCCTAAAGTTTTTTTTCTCTAATTTCCAACAGAAAAGACGGGACTGACGGGACTCGAACCCGCGACCTTCCGCGTGACAGGCGGACGCTCTAACCAGCTGAGCTACAATCCCATGGGATTTGATTCACATATTCTATGTTAACGAAGGATTAAAAAAAAGTCAATATAAATAAAAAAATATTCTTGACTGACAATCGACTTGTGACTTATTAGTTTTGTGTAAAGGGATACAGATCAAAAAATTAAATGCTTAAAGGAAAAGGATGACGAAGAAAAAATTTGCGTGCACCATAACTCAAAAATCAAAAAATAAAAACAAAATTTAACAAACAATAACAATTATCAGGTAGAATTAAGGGACTATAAATAATCATTACATTAAAATAACAGATTTATGCCTCTCCCCATTCGCAATCTTGCGATTATTGCCCACGTTGATCACGGCAAAACAACCTTAGTTGATGCACTATTAAAGCAGTCTGGTATTTTCCGAGAAGGTGAAGAAGTACCTACCTGTGTAATGGACTCTAATGATATTGAGAGAGAAAGAGGAATTACTATTCTTTCTAAAAATACAGCAGTACGTTATAAAGATACATTAATTAATATAGTTGATACCCCTGGACACGCTGACTTTGGTGGTGAAGTTGAACGAGTTTTAGGAATGGTTGACGGTTGCGTTTTAATCGTCGATGCTAACGAAGGACCAATGCCTCAAACCCGTTTTGTACTTAAAAAAGCCTTAGAAAAAGGTTTGCGTCCTATTGTCGTAGTAAACAAGATTGATAGACCTCAAGCCGAACCTGATAAAGCAGTAGATAAAGTATTTGACTTATTTGTGGAACTGGGTGCTGATGATGATCAGTGTGATTTTACCACTCTTTATGCTTCAGGTATTAGCGGTTATGCTAAAGCTAATATTGAAGATGAAGGTGTGGATATGAAACCTTTATTTGAAGCTATTTTAGGTCATGTTCCACCTCCTGCTGGAGATCCTAATAAACCTTTACAATTACAAGTTACCACCCTTGATTATTCTGAATATTTAGGACGTATTGTTATCGGTAAAATCCATAATGGTACAATTCAGGCTGGACAACAAGCTGCTTTAATTAAAGAAGATGGTAGTATGGTTAAAGCTAGGATTAGTAAATTACTCGGTTTTAACGGTTTACAACGAGTAGAATTACCCGAAGCTAGTGCTGGTTATATTGTAGCTGTAGCTGGTTTTGCTGACGCAAATATCGGTGAAACAATTACTTGCCCCACAGATCCCCAAGCCTTACCCTTGATTAAGGTGGATGAACCTACTTTACGCATGACCTTCGCCGTTAATAATTCTCCTTTCGCAGGACAAGAAGGTAAATTCGTTACTTCTCGTCAAATCCGAGATCGCCTTGATAAAGAGTTACAAACCAACGTAGCTTTAAGAGTTGAAGACGGTGAATCCGCAGAGCAATTTGTTGTCTCAGGTCGTGGAGAGTTACACTTAGGTATCTTAATTGAAAATATGCGTCGGGAAGGATTTGAGTTTCAAGTATCTCAACCTCAAGTAATTTATCGTCAAGTAAACGGACAGCCTTATGAACCTTTTGAATACCTCGTTTTAGACGTACCCGAAGAAGGACAAGGATCTTGTATTGAGCGTTTAGGGCAAAGAAAAGCTGAAATGCAAGATATGCAATCTAGTGGTAATGGACGCACTCAATTAGAGTTTATTGTACCTGCACGAGGTTTAATTGGTTTCCGTGGAGATTTTATCCGCATGACCAAAGGTGAAGGTATTATGAATCATAGTTTTCATGAATATCGCCCTTTAGTTGGTGACTTAGAAACTCGTTATAACGGTGTACTTATTTCCTTTGAAGAGGGAGTTTCTACTTTCTATGCTATGAAAAATGCTGAAGACAGAGGAATATTCTTTATTCATCCGGGTACAAAAGTATATCGAGGCATGATTATCGGTGAAAGTAACCGTGCCCAAGATGTTGAAATTAATGTTTGTAAAACCAAGCAATTAACAAATCACCGTTCTGCAACTGGTGATGAACTGGTACAACTACAAGCACCTATCGAAATGAGCTTAGAAAGAGCATTAGAGTACATAGGCCCTGATGAGTTAGTGGAAGTCACTCCAGAATCAATTCGTTTACGAAAACTTCCTAACAAAAAATTAGCAAAACGTTAATTATTCGGGTGGGTGATTCCCACCTTTTTTTTGTCGATAAATTCTTTTTTTTACCAATTATGAATTATTCTCCTATATTTATCTCTTTAATTCCTAATTTAATGGGTGGAGAAGGGCATATTATTCCCTATCATAATTCGATAAGTCAAGCTACCAAAATTCTTGGTTGGCATCATGAAGTTATTTATTCTCCTGAAGAAAATTTACCTAATTTACCTGATAATTGGCATGGTGAGTTAAGAGGAAATAAGTTAGAAATAGATGCAAATTTTATTTACAAATTACAACAGATAAAAATATTTAGCGACAGTATTAAGTTCTATTTAAAAGAAAAATTATCTACTAATAAATTACCTCAAATTATTTTTATAGAAAGATTTATTCATCTACAGTTATTCGCTTTATGGTTGTCAATTTTATTTTTACCAAAGAATAACTTATATATTTGGGTTTTATATCGTCATAATTTTCATCAACATAAAACTAAATTCTTTTATAAACTTTTAAATAAACTTTTAAAAAAAGCCGTAAAACCGAATCATTTTCATTTATTTAGTGACAGTCAATTATTAGCAGATTCTATGACTAAATATTTTGAAGAATCTTTTACTGTAATGCCTATTCCTCACACAGAATTTATTGAAAAATTACCTAAGAATAATAACAATATCATTTGTTGGTGGGCAGGGCCTCCTCGAGAAGAAAAAGGTTGGCAAATCATCAAACAATTGAGTCAATGTGAAACTATTTTTGCTGATAAATTCACTTTAGTAACGGCAAAAAGTGCGGATTTAATTAATGTTAATTATGGCGTAAAAATTATTCTTACTGATGATAATTTACATCGAGAAAAATATATTTCATTGTTAGCTAAAACTGATATTATGTTAATTCCTTATGATGCCATTGCCTATCAAGAAAGAACATCAGGAGTGTTTACAGAATCGGTGATTGCGGGAAATATTCCCGTGACAATGGCAAATACTTGGATGGCAAAAGAATTATTAAAATTTGGGTTAGATAAATTAATCATTAACTGGGATAATCCCCAACAAATTTGGCAAGAAATTAATGATATTTTTCACAATGAAGAAATTAAAATCAAATTAAAACTTATGCAAAAAGCCTATCGTGATTTTCATAACCTTTCTAACTTTGCTCGTCAATTTGAAGTCAATTTCTCAAATAAAGTATAAAATATATTGATATTGTTAAGTAATACATCTCCACCAAGTAGAATATTGCCATAAAAAACTTAAAATCAATTTTCATAAAGAAATTCTCAATTTATAGTTACTTTTCGTTTAAATCAGTTTAAAATCATTATTTTAACAAAAAGAATAAATTTTTTTTCTGAAAAAACTTGACAAAACTTTATAGAGTGATTATACTTATTAACATAGTGAGCAATCACTTTATTGTACCTCGAAAATATCATAAAGAAATCATACTAAGATGACTACCACTTTACAACAACAACAGTCTTCCGCATGGGAGCAGTTTTGTCAGTGGATCACTTCTACCAACAACCGCTTATATGTAGGCTGGTTCGGTACT